>CACLDR010000004.1 GCA_902605755.1 uncultured Marinoscillum sp.
AACATTGATCATGCAATCATTGGATTAGGTGTAAACATTAATCAGCAAGAATATGGAGGGTTAAAAGCGACATCGGTTTTATTGGAAACTGGCTCAACTCAGCGAATAGATAATATCATGGAGCTTATTCTCTTATCCCTCGAAAAGTGGTACCAAAAGCTCAAAAATCAGGAATATGAGGAAATCATCCTGAAATATCATTCCCTTCTTTTTTGGAGAAATGAAAAGCATATATTTAGCATTCGAGGGGAGTTGATAGACGGGCAAATTAAAGGCGTCAATAATCGGGGTCAATTGATCGTTGAAATCAAAGGGGTAGAAAGGATTTTTAATAATAAGGAGTTGGTTTTCATGGAATAATTCGCGTGATAAAAAAAGTTCTACTATTATTGCGTAAAATTCGATAGCGTGATAGAAAATTATAAAATTAAAGATATAGAATTGGCTGATTGGGGCAGGAAAGAGATCCAATTGGCTGAAGCAGAAATGCCAGGATTGATGTCACTTAGAGAAGAGTTTGGAGTTTCCAAGCCGCTTCAGGGTGCACGTATTGCGGGATGCTTGCACATGACTATTCAAACTGCGGTTTTAATTGAGACTCTTACTGCATTAGGTGCAGAGGTGACTTGGTCATCTTGTAATATTTTCTCTACTCAGGATCACGCGGCAGCAGCCATTGCTGCCGCAGGGGTTCCTGTTTACGCCTGGAAGGGCATGAATGAAGAGGAGTTTGATTGGTGTATTGAACAAACTCTTTTCGCCTTTTCAGAAGGGAAACCTTTAAATATGATCTTGGATGATGGGGGTGACCTTACTAATATGGTTTTTGATAAATATCCTGAACTTACGGAAAATATTAATGGTCTCTCAGAGGAAACAACCACAGGCGTACATCGTTTGTATGAAAGAATGAAAAATGGCACTCTATTATTACCTTCCATAAATGTCAATGATTCAGTGACAAAATCAAAGTTCGATAATAAATACGGTTGTCAGGAATCTTTGGTAGATGCCGTAAGAAGAGCTACTGATGTCATGCTTGCCGGTAAAGTAGCAATTGTTGCAGGTTATGGCGATGTTGGAAAAGGATCAGCTGCGTCACTCAGGGGCGCGGGCGTAAGAGTAATTGTGACTGAAATAGATCCGATATGTGCTTTACAGGCAGCTATGGATGGCTTTGAAGTTAAAAAAATGACAGACTCAATTTCGCGAGCCAATATTATAGTTACCGCTACAGGTAATAAAAACGTTATTCACGGAGATTATTTTGAGAAAATGACTGACAAAACTATTGTCTGCAATATTGGTCATTTTGATAATGAAATTGACGTTGCGTGGTTGAATGATAATCATGGACATACTAAGATCGAAATAAAGCCACAGGTAGATTTATATAATGTTAATGGTAATGATATCATTTTGTTAGCGGAGGGTAGATTGGTAAATTTGGGTTGTGCCACTGGTCATCCATCATTTGTAATGTCTAACTCATTTACCAATCAAGTATTGGCTCAGGTTGAGTTGTGGACAAAAATAGAAAATTACGAGAAGGCCGTTTACACATTACCTAAACGTTTGGATGAAAAAGTAGCATCGTTACATCTTGCTAAAATAGGAGTAGAAATAGATATATTGACTCCGGAGCAGGCCGATTATATATCTGTTTCGATGGAAGGACCCTTTAAGCCAGAAAATTACAGATATTGATTGTCATTTTTATTCAAACATAAAAAATTAGCTCTAATTAAATTTGTCATTGTTAAAGTTTTTCTGGTTCGCATTTTTAGGATCAAAAGCATTGTATTTTCACCTCAAATAAAAATATGCACCTATTCAAATAGATGAAATAGGCAGATAAGCCTTTTTTTGACCTTGCAAATCTTTTAGTTGTAATATTGTAGTAGTCTCTCTTTAATATTTTGTGTAAACTTCAACACAACAGATCGTCATAAGGTAGAAAATTACGACTGCACTTAACCAGATGTTATATAGTGAATAAGTTTAAAAAACATTGAAAACCATGGAATTGATGAGCCTTTCTGATTATGAGGTTTAATTTTAAGGTTGAGTTTTTTTTGAAATCTTAAATTGACGCTTTCGGCTATATGAACCAAAACCTATTTTGTTAATAGATTAAAGATCTAATATGCCCACAATAATCAATTTGTTTTCTTAACTTAATACTGTGCATAACTAATTTTGTATCCTAAATATCAGATTTTGGCTTTCTTGAATTCTTAATTAATTTTCGCAATTTTGTTGAATGGAAGACCGCATTTCAGCTGTTATAATAACATTTAATGAAGAGCGCAATGTTGGGCGTGCAATAGAATCTGTAATGGAAGTTGCTGACGAAATAATTGTATTGGATAGTTTTTCAACTGATCGTACTAGACAAATTTGTGCCCATTACGGAGTAAAATTCGTACAAAAAGAATGGCAAGGATATGCATATTCAAAAAACTACGCAAATAACTTAGCTTCTTATAAATGGATCCTTTCTATAGACGCTGATGAGGAACTGGATACGGAGATGACTGCTGATATTTTGAAATATAAGCAGGAAGGACTTAACGGTGTTTATGTTTTAAACAGACTAACGAATTATTGTGGAACTTGGATCAGACATTCTTCATGGTATCCCGATAAAAAGGTAAGAATTTTTGATAAATCGATAGCAAAATGGACAGGAGCTTTTGTTCACGAAGAGCTGGTATTTTCTGAAAATGTGGTAGAAACTTTGATCAAGGGTCATTTGAATCATTTCTCGTATCACAGCCAAACTGAACATCGATCTCGTGCGGATAAGTATTCTGTACTTACAGCTCAAAAAATGAATTTAACGGGGGAAAAAGCAAGCCTTTTGAAACCATTTTATTCATCTGTATTTAGATTTTTTTCAATGTATTTTATTAGAGCTGGATTTTTGGATGGAATTGCAGGTTTTCAAATTGCCTTAATTTCAGCAAGATCAAATATATTAAAATATAAAACTCTGAGAAAATTAAATAAAAAAATGGTAGAATCGTCACCAAAAAGAATAGTCATTTCAAGAACCGATAGTATTGGCGATGTCGTTCTTACACTACCTCTGGCCGGAATACTAAAAAAAAAATATCCAGATTCCAAGATCATATTTTTAGGGAATAGTTACACTGAGGCGATTGTGCGAGTCTCGGTCTTTGTTGATGAGTTTATTAATTGGGATGATTTAAAAGACGATGTGAGGGCGGTTGAAACATTAAAAGGGTATAAGGTAGATTTTTTCATTCATGTTTTTCCAAATAAGAAAATTGCTTATTTAGCTTTTAAGGCCAAGATTCCTAATAGAATAGGTACATTTGGTAGGGCTTTTCATTTTTTTTCTTGCAATAAAAAAGTATATTTTTCACGAAAAAAATCAAATCTTCATGAGTCACAACTTAATGTAAAATTATTAGTCCCGATGGGGATTAAAAATAATTTTTCTTTGAAGGCGTTAGAGACTTATTATGGGTTTACAAGAACAGAAAAAATTCCTGTTTGGCTGTCTGATCAGATTTCAAAAAGTAGAGTAAACGTAATCTTACATCCAAAATCTAAAGGAAGTGCTCTTGAGTGGGGATTAAAAAATTTTCATCGGTTGATTAATCAATTGCCTGAAGAAAAGTTTAAAATATTTATTACCGGTACCAAAGAGGAGGGAAAATTGATTGAAGGAAGGCTCCCATTTGATAAGGTGAATGTAATGTCTTTGATTGGAAAATTATCTTTGGGGGAACTAATTGCTTTTATTCAAGCCTGTGATTGTTTAGTCGCATCAAGCACAGGTCCTTTACATATTGCTGCTGCACTTGGTAAACGCGCTGTAGGGTTATTTTCAAGTAGAAAACCAATTGATCCTAGAAGATGGTCGCCTTTAGGGAAGAAGTGTGAATCTTTAGTTTTTGATCGCGATTGTGAGAAATGCAGGAAAAAAGAAAATTGTGATTGCATTAATAAAATTCCAGTCGAACGTGTTGTTAACTTATTAAGGGCTTAATTAAAATGAAATTTTAACTTATTAATGAGATTACTATTTGTCAAAGATTGGGAATTAGTTTTTGGAAAATTTTATGATTTGCAGAAATACTATTTTATACCTAAACCTGTTAGACAAAGTTTAGCTCTGTTAACAAATTATACCATGATTTGACTGGGAATGTACTTTATCCGAAAACGTAAAAAGTAAGGAATGCGAACTTCAAGAGTTTAACCGTTGCATCAGAAACCAACTAGACAGATTTATATTATCAATAGTAATTGTTTAATTTTTTATGGAATTATTTAGACAATTGATCGATAATTAGCAAGTTTTAAACTTATTCTTACAAGAAAAGCTAAACAAAATAATTAGTTATTGGACATAAATCAGTGTTTCCATAAAACGATGTTTGGATTAATTTATGTATTTGGATTCTTATATTGTTAAGATATGTTTTTACCAAAAATAATATTTTGTTTAATTTTAATTTTAATAAGTTAAACAAAATGACTATCTTCGTAAATATGAAACTAAACTTTTACTCTAAACGAAGTATGCAATGCAAGTAACCATTGAAAAAACCCAGATCACTAACCCAAAATCAAGGAAAGGGGTTAAGAAGGAGAATGTAAACGTAAAACAAAGAACAGCAACCTTCGACAATGAATTTATGCCTCATTTTGATGCAATGTATAATTTTGCTTTCCGCTTGACGTACGACGAAGATAATGCTAAAGATTTGGTACAGGATACCTTTTTAAAGGCGTATCGATTTGCTGAGTCTTTTCAAGAGGGTACAAATGCTAAAGCTTGGCTTTATAGAATTTTAAAAAATAGTTTCATAAATGATTTTAGGAAGAAAAGTAAGGAGCCTTCCAAAGTAGATTATCAAGAAGTAGAAAATTTTTACAATTCGGAAAACGTTGACGAAGATAAAACGGTTGATCTTAGAATAGATGCTGTGCGTGACATGATTGGTGATGAAGTAAGTCAAGCATTGTCTTCATTGGCTGTTGATTTTAGAACTGTTATTATTTTATGTGACTTAGAGGGTTTTACCTACGACGAATTGTCGAAAATACTAGATATCCCTATCGGAACGGTTCGATCCAGATTACATAGAGCACGAAACTTATTGAAGGATAAACTCAGCGTTTACGCATCAAGTATGGGATATTAACTATTCAGCCTGGCCTTTGGTGTAAAAAAAAAATCGAATACTAAATAATCGCAGGTCAATAATGCAATAGAATAGTCAGGCAATTAGCACATAGCAGATATCTAGGCTCAAAATCTTTTATGTCATTCTAAACATAAATAGCTGTTCTAAATTTTCGGTAGCTTGAGGTTGAAATTTGTATTCATTTTTTTAACTAGACAAGGTTGAATAAAAAACCTAATCCAACTAACTTTGCCTTGCCAAAAAGGTATAATATTATCGAAGAACAAATGAAAATAGGAAAGGCGGTGATCTTTTCAGCACCTTCGGGATCAGGTAAATCGACCATTGTAAAACGTCTCTTGACTAAAAGAAAAGATTTAGAGTTTTCTATTTCGGCCACTACTCGGGCTCGTAGACCTAATGAGGTGAGAGGCCTGGATTATTACTTTCTCACGAAGAAAGATTTCTTCGCTAAAGTAGATAATGGATCCTTCCTAGAGTACGAGGAGGTATATCCTGGAACTTATTACGGGACTTTAAAATCAGAACTTGATCGAATATGGAAAGCCGGTAATCATGTTATTTTTGATCTTGATGTTAAAGGAGGTTTAAAACTTAATGAAATTCTTACAATTAGAGCGCTAGCAATTTACATAAAGGTAGAAAATTTGTTTACATTAAAAAATCGATTAATTGCACGGGATACTGAAAATCAAGATCAAATTACTTTAAGATTAGCCAAAGCTTCTGAGGAGGCCGCGTTCGAATCAAAGTTTGATGTATCAATAGTTAATCATGACTTGGATGAGGCGCTCCAACATGCCGAAGAGGTTATAAATCGATTTTTAAAGTAGGTTAAATGAAAATTGGACTTTTTTTTGGTTCTTTTGATCCTATTCACATAGGGCATCTGATCGTAGCTAATGCAGTGTATGAAACGACAGTTATGGATCAAATTTGGTTTGTTGTTTCTCCACAAAATCCGTTTAAAAAAAATAAAATTTTATTACAAGAAATTGATCGATTTGATCTTGTTACTCTTGCGATTCGCGATCATTCATATTTTAAGGCTAGCGACATTGAGTTTAACTTACCAAGGCCTAGCTATACTATTGATACTATGAGATATCTTAAGTCGCTTTATTTAGACTATGAATTTAAGTTGATTTTAGGAGAGGATAATTATGTCCAATTTAAAAAATGGAAAAATTATCAAGAAATATTAAGTCAATATGGCATTATAATTTATCCTAGAAAAGTTAGTCTTGAAGCTCCTTCGATCAATAATGAAAATGTCATTTTTATATCTGCTCCGCGAGTTGATATTTCTGCTTCTCATATTAGAAAATTGTTGCAAGAAGGGAAAGTACCCAAATTTTTAGTTCCTGAAGAAGTCTTGAAGCTAATTGAGTTGAAAAAGTATTATACTTAAATTTTCAAAATGTCTTTTTCCTTTATTTCCAAAATCCTGTCAATTTTTTTCACGTGTTCGTCAGTATACTTTTGAACACTTGATTCAGCATTTTTGATAAGATCTTCCGAAAAACCCTCCTTCAGCAATTTTTTTAATTGTTCGTTCGTTTCTTTTCTGATATTTCGAATAGATATTTTCCCATTCTCAGCCGAAGCCCTCGCTTGCTTAACCAACATGATTCTTCTTTCCTCGGTGAGCGCTGGGATGTTAATACAGACGATTTCACCATCATTTTGTGGGTTTAAACCTAAATCACTATTGATTATTGCTTTTTCAATTTCTCCAATAATTGATTTTTCCCAAGGTTTTATGATTAAAGTTCGCGCATCTGGAGTGGTGATAGAAGCCACTTGATTAATGGGTGTTGAATTACCATAATAAGACACATTAAGTGTATCCAACATATTAGGCATGGCTTTACCAGCTCTAATTTTGCTTAGTTCTTTGGACAATCGAGCAAGAGACTTTTCCATAGTCTCTACTGAATGCTTTAAAAAAAAGTCTATTTCTTCCATGTCATTAGACAATTAAAGTACCTAATTCTTGACCTTCTAAAATCTTCCTTAAATTCCCTTTTTCATTCATATCAAAGACTATTATCGGAAGGTTATTTTCTTGGCACAAGGTAAAGGCTGTCATATCCATGACATTGAGATTTTGCTCAAAGACCTCACTAAACGTAATTTTTGAGAATTTAATGGCATTGGGATCTTTTTCTGGATCGGCAGAATAAACGCCGTCTACGCGTGTTCCCTTGAGTACAACATCTGCTTCAATTTCAATGGCCCTTAAACTTGCAGTAGAGTCAGTGGTGAAATATGGTTTTCCTAATCCTGCTCCAAAAATCACAATTCTACCTTTTTCTAGATGACGAATAGCTTTCCTTCGAATAAAAGGTTCACACACTTGCTCTATATTTAAACCACTCATGAGCCTAGTGTAAACGCCATATTTTTCTAGAGCACTTTGAAGGGCCATTGCATTGATCATGGTGGCAAGCATACCCATATAATCACCTTGTGCCCGATCAATCCCCGCGTGCTCTGCCTGAACGCCCCTGTATATATTACCACCACCTATCACAATGGCCAACTCAATCCCAAGTTTTTTGGTTTCTAAAATTTCTAAGGCATACTGATCAAGCCTTTCAGGATCAATACCATAGTTTTGATTTCCCATTAAAGCCTCACCACTTACCTTGACTAAAACGCGTTTATACTTCATTTAATTTCTTGAACCTGGCAAATATAACGTTTCTCCTTAATTGATGAATTTAGAATTTAATTAATGTTGATTATTTTACACTATTACTAATTAAACCATTTATTTTTTGTTTGATCGCATCTCCAGTGGCTTTGATTTAATTTTTATTTTCATTGTCACTTTTAAAAACTCCGGATTTCCTTTAAAAAATATTGTCTACTTTGTTAAAGACAATATCGACAATATTACCTTGGATTGTGGAATAATAATTTGCTGATTAGGAATTTTTTTGAGGTCACATCCAGTTCTTGGGGGATCACATTAAGAACATAATTTTACCGTTACGAAACTTTTTTCATTTTTTTGAATATTAAATTATTCTTATTTTTATCATAAAATCTAGGATTAAAATTTCATATTTTCACATTGATAACAAACTTACTTTTGAATTTTTTAATTGTTAAAAGTTCAAGCGGATTTTCTGAGCATAAATATCCTTTGATTTCTGATATTTTGAGTAGGCTCTTCTTGAGTAACCCATATTCTAAGAAAAAAATTATCCAAACAAATACTTTTCACCAATTGAAAGTATTTACCGAGTGGTTTTCATTGAATAAAATTTTATTTAAATCTCGATTGATATGGAGCAGTTATTATAGCTGCATAAATGTCAAAAAAATCTTAAGAAGTAGTTAGAAAAAGGATTTCTGGGCTGCTTATCTTAGTTAAAGATGATTTGGACTGGGGATCCAGGATTTTTCAAATTAATTTAATTTAAATATTTGAAAAAAAGGAAAATACGTATACTTTTGCAATCCTTTTTCACGAGAATCTTGGGTTCAAGAATCTTGGGTTAAAGAGTGTTCTTCGGGGGGATACCAAAGCGGCCAACTGGGACGGACTGTAAATCCGTTGACTTACGTCTTCGAAGGTTCGAATCCTTCTCCCCCCACGTATTTTTATAAATCTCAAGCGGGTGTAGCTCAGTTGGTAGAGCGACAGCCTTCCAAGCTGTAGGTCGCCGGTTCGAACCTGGTCACCCGCTCAGATTAATAGTTATTAAGTTTGAGTTTCTGGAGTTGATTGTTCTAGTTTTGGAGCTATCGCTTTTAAAAGCAATCAGCCGGCGTAGCTCAGGGGTAGAGCGTTTCCTTGGTAAGGAAAAGGTCATGGGTTCAATTCCCATCGTTGGCTCTACTCGTATTTTGGTGTAATTATTGTTGTATTTAATTAATATTGCACGTAATTGAGTTAAATGAGATATATGCTTGAAATAAGCAAAATTAATTAAAATTAGAATTATTAAATATTTTTATAAAAAAACAAATTAAAAACCTGAGGATTATCAAAAATGGCAAAACAAAACTTTGATCGCTCAAAAGCGCACGTAAATATTGGAACTATTGGTCACGTTGACCATGGAAAAACAACCCTAACCGCTGCTATCTCCGCCGTTCTTTCCGGAAAAGGATTGGCAGAACAAAGGGATTTTTCCTCCATTGATAATGCGCCTGAGGAAAAAGAACGAGGTATTACAATAAATACTTCTCATATTGAGTATGAGACGGCCAATCGTCATTATGCTCACGTTGACTGTCCGGGTCACGCTGATTATGTTAAAAATATGGTCACAGGAGCTGCCCAAATGGATGGTGCAATTATTGTTGTAGCTGCGACAGATGGACCGATGCCCCAGACACGCGAGCACATTCTTTTATCTCGTCAGGTGGGAGTCCCTGCCCTTGTAGTATTTATGAACAAAGTTGATCTGGTTGACGATCCTGAATTACTTGAGCTTGTTGAGATGGAGGTTAGAGAATTGTTATCTTTTTACGATTTCCCCGGGGATGACATACCGATAATCCAAGGTTCGGCGCTTGGAGCTCTCAATGGTGATGCCAAGTGGGTCGAAAAGATTGAAGAACTTATGACTGCGGTTGATGAATTTATACCGATCCCAACTAGACTTACTGACAAAGATTTTTTGATGCCAGTTGAAGATGTTTTTTCAATCACAGGAAGAGGAACGGTGGCTACTGGAAGAGTAGAGAGAGGTGTGATTAATTCGGGAGATCCTGTAGATATCATCGGTATGGGAGCAGAGGACTTAAAATCGACTATTACAGGGGTTGAAATGTTTAGAAAAATTCTAGACCGAGGAGAAGCGGGCGATAACGTTGGACTTCTTTTAAGAGGTATTGAAAAAGATCAGATCAAAAGAGGAATGATAATTTGTAAGCCAGCATCAGTAACGCCTCATCAAAAATTTAAAGCTGAAGTTTATGTACTTTCCAAAGAAGAGGGAGGAAGACACACGCCTTTTTTTAATAAGTACAGACCTCAATTTTATTGTAGAACAACCGATGTGACCGGGGAAATCATTCTTCCTGAGAATATTGAAATGGTAATGCCAGGTGATAATGTTAGTATCGACGTGTCTCTAATCAACAAGATTGCCATGGAGAAAGGACTAAGATTCGCTATCCGAGAAGGTGGTAGAACTGTCGGATCAGGTCAGGTGACTGAAATATTAGACTAAGACCTATTTAAATGATGTGATCCTGAAATATTATTAGGATCACATTTGTTTTCAATTTTAATTCATCTAACTTTGCAATCCTTTTGAGCGCATGGTTATACGGGTGTAGCTCAATTGGCAGAGTAGTGGTCTCCAAAACCATTGGTTGGGGGTTCGAGTCCCTCCTCCCGTGCTAATAATTATATGTCGCAGATAATAACATTTTTTAGAGATTCCTATGACGAACTTGTCCATAAGGTTACTTGGTCAAAATATGGTGAGTTGAGTAACAGTTCCATTCTGGTCTTGGTATCTTCATTAATATTTGCCTTGTTGATAGGTTTTATTGACTTTGCGTTTGACAATTTAGTGTCTTGGTTTTACAAAGAGTTTTGACAATGCCTGATATGAAATGGTATGTAGTTCGGGCCGTAAGCGGCCAAGAAAGAAAAGTTAAAACTTACCTTGACAATGAGATAGCTCGAAATGGAATGGAGGCAACCATAACGCAGGTTCTTATCCCCTCAGAAAAAGTTTATGAAATGAGAAATGGGAAAAAGCGCGTCAGAGAGCGAAATTTTTTTCCAGGTTATATCTTGGTTTCAGCAGACTTAAGTTTTGGTGAGGCTCAACATTTAATAACAAGCATTCCTGGTGTCATCGGTTTCTTAGGAGCCAGAGGTATGGGAACAAGTAAAGAACCAGTTGCTTTGAGACAAAATGAGGTTAACCGTATTTTAGGAAAGGTTGATGAAGTAGAGGAGACTGAAGAAATGTTAGGAACACCCTTCATTGTTGGCGAAGGAGTAAAAGTTATGGACGGACCTTTCAGCGGATTTACAGGGACTGTTGAAGAGATTTTCGAGGATCGGAAGAAGCTCAACGTAACAGTTAAAATTTTTGGTAGAAATACGCCTGTCGAATTAAATTACGTGCAGGTTGAAAAAGAAGATTAAGATGGCAAAAGAAATTTCAGGATATCTTAAATTGCAAATCCGGGGTGGCCAAGCCAATCCGTCCCCCCCAGTAGGTCCCGCTTTGGGTTCCAAAGGCCTAAATATTATGGATTTTTGCAAACAATTTAATGCGAGGAGCCAAGAAAAGATGGGTCAATTACTACCTGTTTTGGTAACGATTTATGCAGACAAGAGCTTTGATTTCGTTATAAAGACGCCACCGGCCCCGGTGATGATTTTAGAGGCAGTTAAAAAAAAGAAAGGTTCATCAGAGCCTAACAGAGATAAGGTTGGTTCGATTAGTTGGGATCAAATCAAGCAAATAGCAGAAGTTAAAATGCCTGATTTGAACGCCTTCAAGATAGAATCAGCAATGAAAATGGTGGCAGGAACTGCAAGAAGTATGG
This sequence comes from uncultured Marinoscillum sp., assembly GCA_902605755.1. GTDB lineage: Bacteria > Bacteroidota > Bacteroidia > Cytophagales > Cyclobacteriaceae > UBA4465. Next base: position 11,724 of record CACLDR010000004.1, read on the forward strand.
GTATTCAGGTGCAAGGAGAATTTCCTCAAACAGAAACATAATTAGGTCATTATGAGAAAATTAACAAAAAACCAAAAAAAGGCTTTAGAAATTTATGATCCATCTAAGACATATTCAATTGAGGAAGCCTCTAAAATTGTTAAAAAGATAACATTTACCAAGTTTGACAGTTCTATTGATTTAGACATAAGACTGGGTGTTGACCCAAAAAAAGCAGATCAAATGGTGAGGGGCGTAGTGACGCTACCTAACGGTGTGGGTAGAAAGGTTAAAGTGCTCGTTCTCTGCACCCTCGACAAAGAAGAAGAAGCAAAGGCTGCTGGTGCAGATTACGTGGGACTAGATGAATATATTAAGAAGATTGAGGGGGGCTGGACAGAAGTAGATGTCATTATAACAATGCCCACAGTGATGGCGAAAGTTGGTCGTCTCGGAAGAGTTTTAGGACCTAGAAGTTTAATGCCAAATCCAAAGTCGGGTACAGTTACCATGGAGATAGGCAAAGCTGTTACGGAGGTCAAGGCAGGGAAAATAAATTTTAAAGTAGACAAAGCAGGAATTATTCATACTAGTATCGGTAAAGTTTCTTTTGAAGCGGAAAAGATTTCTGAAAATGCATTGAAGATGTTAAGTGCGATTAATAAGTTGAAGCCGGCATCGGCAAAGGGGACTTATTTTCGTTCAATTTCACTTTCCTCAACTATGGGAAGCGGGATAAGTATTGACAAAAGTAGTATTATAAGCACTTGATATGACACGAAATGAGAAAGGTCAGCAAATTAATGATCTGATCAAAAAATTTAAAGATAACAATCACTTTTATATTGCAGATACTTCTGGGCTTAGTGTTGCAGAAATCAACAAGTTCAGAGGAATGTGTTTTAGCGAAGGGGTTGAGTATAAAGTTTTCAAAAATACGCTTATAAAACGAGCGCTTGATAATTTAGATACTGATTACTCATCCATGCAGTCGACACTTAAGGGGTTTTCTGGGGTGATGTTTGTTAAAGAAAATGGGAAAGCCCCGGCAAAAGTCATTCAAAAATATCGAGAGGAAGATGCTGACGGTAGACCTTATTTTAAAGCGGCTTCCATTAATTCGGATATATTCATTGGTGAAGACCAGCTTTCTGCGCTTAGCGTTTTGAAATCAAAATCAGAACTTATTGGAGAGGTCATTACGTTGTTACAGTCTCCAGCGACAAATGTTGTTTCTGCTCTACAGAGTGGAGGTAGCAAATTAGGTGGAATAATGAAGACATTATCTGAAAGAGAATAAATAATTGATCAATAAATTAACTAATTAAAATGGCGGATTTAAAAGAATTTGCAGAACAACTTGTTAACCTTTCGGTAAAAGAGGTTGCTGAGTTAGCAACAATCCTAAAGGATGAATATGGTATAGAGCCTGCTGCGACAGCAGCACCAGCAATGGTAACTGGTTCCGGCGGCGGAGAAGCTGCTGAAGAAAAGTCAGCTTTCGATGTAATATTGAAAGCACCAGGGGGTGCCAAATTGGCAATAGTGAAGCTGGTCAAAGAATTGACAGGATTAGGTCTAAAAGAGGCCAAAGATCTCGTTGATTCGGCTCCAAAGGCGGTAAAAGAGGGTCTTGCTAAAGAAGAGGCTGAAGGCCTTAAAAGGCAATTGGAAGAAGCCGGAGCGGAAGTAGAATTAAAGTAAGTTTTACACAAAATATCGGAAGCAGGCCTGGCCATTTGGTCAGGTCTATTCCTATTTGTAGATAAGTACTACTAAAATGTATCGTAATTTAACTAAAACCTGTTTAATCCTTGGCTATTAAAAAAACAAATAAGAGAATAAATTTCTCATCTATCAAGTCGGTGATTGATTATCCTGACTTTTTGGACGTACAACTAAAGTCATTTGTTGACTTTTTCCAGTTAGATACTCCGACTGAATCTAGAGATTCTGAGGGCCTCTATAAGGTTTTTATGGAGAATTTCCCGATTTCTGATTCGCGAGATAACTTTAAGTTGGAATTTATTGACTATACTGTAGATCCCCCTCGATATTCTATACAAGAATCAATTGAAAGAGGTTTGACGTATTCAGTACCATTGAAAGCCAAGTTGAGGTTGTTATGCAATGATACAGATAATGAGGAGTTTGAGACAATTGAACAAGAGGTTTTCTTGGGGAATATACCATATATGACCGATAAGGGCTCTTTTGTTATCAATGGAGCGGAAAGAGTTATTGTTTCTCAATTGCACAGATCACCCGGGGTATTTTTTGCCCAAAGTAAGCATACCAATGGCACACTACTTTATTCGGCCAGAATTATTCCGTTTAAAGGGTCATGGATAGAATTCGCAACAGATGTAAACAATGTGATGTATGCTTACATTGACAGAAAGAAAAAGTTTCCCATCACCACTTTGCTCAGGTCTATTGGGTACGGTACCGACAAGGATATTTTAGATTTATTTGGACTATCAGAGGAGGTTGAGGCTTCTCAAAAAGCACTCAAGAAAGTAATTAATCGCCGTTTAGCCGCACGAGTTCTTCGTACTTGGATTGAAGACTTCGTGGATGAAGACACAGGAGAAGTTGTATCCATTGATCGAAATGAAGTAGTTCTTGAACGTGACAGCGTGTTGAAACAAGAGGATATTAAGACCATTCTTGAATCTGGGAGCAAATCTATTATTCTTCATCGCAAGGAGGTGAATGTTACTGATTACTCAATTATTTACAACACTCTTCAAAAAGATCAATCTAACTCTGAAAAGGAAGCAGTAGAGACGATTTATCGTCAGTTGAGAAATACGGAAGCTCCTGATGAGCAAACGGCCCGAGATATTATTCAAAATCTATTTTTCAGTGAGAAAAGATATGATTTAGGCGAAGTAGGAAGATATAGAATTAATAAAAAATTGGGACTTTCGACAGGCTATGATAAGCGTGTTTTGACAAGTGAAGATATCATACTCATTATTAAATATTTAATTGGCTTAATTAATAGTAAAACGCTTGTTGATGATATTGATCACCTAAGTAATAGAAGAGTGAGAACTGTTGGAGAGCAACTTTATGCCCAGTTTGGAGTGGGATTATCTAGAATGGCAAGAACTATAAGAGAACGGATGAATGTGAGAGATAATGAGGACTTCAAACCCGTCGACTTAATTAATGCCAGGACTTTGTCTTCGGTAATTAATTCCTTTTTTGGAACTAATCAATTGTCTCAATTTATGGATCAAACTAATCCATTGGCTGAAATTACCCACAAAAGAAGAATGTCAGCGCTTGGGCCTGGAGGTCTTTCTAGAGAAAGAGCTGGATTTGAGGTTAGAGATGTGCACTACACTCATTATGGTAGATTGTGCACTATCGAGACACCTGAAGGGCCTAATATTGGTCTGATCTCGTCTTTGTGTGTTTATGCGAAGGTGAATCAGATGGGTTTCATTGAGACCCCATATCGAGAGGTTGATAAGGGAAAAGTTGATATGTCCGGAAATGTTAGGTATTTAACGGCAGAAGAAGAAGATACGTTTAATATCGCTCAGGCCAATGCACCTCTAAATGACCATGGTAAATTTTTAAATGATAAGGTCAAGGCAAGATTTGAGGGTGACTTTCCCGTAGTTCAGCCAAATGACTTAACCTACATGGATGTTGCACCAAATCAAATTGTTTCGGTAGCAGCCTCCATGATTCCTTTCCTTGAGCACGATGATGCAAATAGAGCATTGATGGGATCGAATATGCAGCGTCAAGCAGTGCCTCTTCTAACTCCTGAAGCACCCATAGTGGGTACGGGCTTAGAGAGTAGAATTGCTTTAGATTCGCGCTCTTTGATATTGGCAGAGGCTGATGGTATAGTCGAATACGTTGACGCCAAAATGATCACTGTGAAATATGACCAAGATGAACACGAAAAAATCTTATCATTTGACTCGGAGACCTCTACGTATGAGTTAACAAAATTCCGCAGAACCAATCAAGATACTTCTGTTAACCTTAAACCAACTGTTCATAAGGGTGAACGGGTAGTAAAAGGTCAACCTCTATGCCACGGCTTTGCCACGGAGCATGGAGAGCTAGCCCTAGGTCGAAATCTTCAGGTTGCTTATATGCCCTGGCAAGGTTATAATTTTGAAGACGCGATCGTAATCTCGGATCGTGTAGTTCGAGAGGACGTATTTACTTCCATACACATAGATTCATTTGAACTCGAGGTTAGGGACACTAAAAGAGGTCTAGAAGAGTTAACTTCGGAAATTCCTAACGTAAGCGAAGAGGCTGTTAAAAATCTAGATGAGGATGGCATTATTCGTATTGGTGCAGAAATTACTGAAGGGGATATTATGATAGGTAAGATCACTCCAAAAGGAGAGTCAGATCCAACTCCTGAAGAGAAATTATTAAGAGCAATTTTTGGAGATAAAGCAGGTGATGTCAAGGATGCGTCCTTAAAGGCAAAACCCTCATTAACAGGGGTCGTTATTGAAACCAAATTATTTACTCGTCCCAAAAAGGATAAGGATCTAAGAGCAAGAACAAAGAAGGCGGTTGAAATACTTAAAGAGAAATTTAGCGTTGAATTGACTGAAGTTCGAAATCAAATGGTGGATAAACTCGTTGCGCTGTTAGAAGGTAAGACTTGTCTGGGGATCAAACATAAGTTCGGAGAGTCAGTAATGCCGAAGGGCACGGAATTTTCAAGAAAAAATATTGAAGAGAATCTTTTCCCTTCTAAAAATTTATTTAGAGACGAAAGTACTTACTCTGTACCTGAGGAATCTAACCTCATAAGCGATTTGGCAAATGAAGGATGGGTGGAGGAAGAGAGGACAAACGAATTAATTTTCAAATTAATAAAGCGGTACATTATGAAAAGAAATGAAATCACCGGTTTATTTAAGCGGGAAAGATTCACTCATGAAGTAGGAGATGAACTTCCAGCTGGAATTATGAAGTTAGCAAAAGTTTACATTGCGAAAAAACGTAAACTTAAGGTGGGAGATAAAATGGCAGGGCGTCATGGAAACAAGGGTGTTGTAGCAAAGATTGTTCGTGACGAAGATATGCCCTTCATGGAGGATGGTACACCTATGGACATTGTTTTGAATCCTTTAGGAGTTCCCTCCAGAATGAACATTGGTCAAATATATGAAACCGTGCTCGCATGGGCAGGAAAGAAGCTCGATCGAACTTATGCCACTCCGATTTTTGATGGAGCAACTGAGGAACAAGTTCAAAATGAATTGGAAGAGGCAGGACTACCCCCTTTCGGGCGAACATACTTATATGACGGATTGACGGGTGAAAAGTTTGATCAACCTGTCACTGTGGGTATCGCATATATGTTAAAATTAGGTCATCTGGTGGATGATAAAATGCATTCTCGGTCAATAGGACCCTACTCATTGATCACCCAACAGCCTTTAGGTGGTAAAGCCCAATTTGGGGGCCAAAGGTTTGGAGAAATGGAAGTTTGGGCACTAGAAGCTTTTGGTGCATCACATGTATTACAGGAAATTCTTACGATTAAGTCGGATGATGTGATTGGAAGGGCAAAGGCTTATGAGGCAATTGTTAAAGGTGAAAATATGGTAAAGCCGAATATACCGGAATCATTTAATGTATTGGTTCATGAATTAAGGGGTTTAGCGCTTGAAATTACATTAGATTAAATATTTATCGATTATTTGAGTTTAGAAAATATAAATTATGGCATTTAGAAAAAATAAAAAACTGACACTTGATTTCTCAAGAGTGACCATTAGTCTGGCATCACCAGAATCTATCTTAGAGGAATCTAATGGAGAAGTAACTCAGCCGGAAACGATTAATTATAGAACCTATAAACCGGAGATGGGAGGGTTATTTTGTGAACGTATTTTCGGTCCTGTCAAGGATTGGGAATGCCACTGTGGAAAATACAAGAGGATAAGGTATAAAGGAATTATATGTGATAGATGTGGAGTTGAGGTGACTGAAAAAAAGGTTAGAAGAGAGCGAATGGGGCACATTGAATTGGTTGTACCTGTTGCCCACATTTGGTATTTCAGGTCATTGCCAAATAAGATAGGTTATTTGTTAGGAATGCCATCTAAAAAATTGGATACTATTATTTATTACGAGCGCTACGTTGTTATACAGCCTGGAGTAAAAGAGGAAGAAGGAATAAATAAGCTTGATTTCTTAACTGAAGATGAATATTTAGATATTCTCGATAAGTTACCTAGAGAAAATCAGTTACTGCCTGATGATGACCCGCAAAAATTTATCGCAAAAATGGGAGCCGAGGCTTTAGAGATGTTACTTTCCCGAATTGAATTAGACGATTTATCCTATCAATTGAGACATCAAGCCGCAACAGATACTTCCCAGCAGCGTAAGGCGGAAGCACTAAAAAGGCTCAAAGTAGTTGAGGCTTTTAGAGAAGCTAAAACCAGGATTGAAAACAGGCCAGAATGGATGATTATTAAAATGGTCCCTGTTATACCGCCTGAATTAAGACCACTTGTACCTCTAGATGGTGGACGTTTTGCAACTTCAGACCTTAATGATCTTTACAGGCGTGTAATTATCCGAAATAATAGACTGAAAAGGTTGATTGATATCAAGGCACCGGAAGTAATATTGCGTAACGAAAAGAGAATGCTTCAGGAGGCAGTAGATTCCTTATTTGATAACTCAAGAAAGGTGAATGCCGTACGCTCAGATGGGAATCGTGCGCTGAAGTCACTCAGTGATATGCTCAAGGGGAAGCAAGGGCGTTTTCGTCAAAATTTGTTAGGGAAAAGGGTAGACTATTCCGGACGATCAGTTATAGTGGTTGGCCCAGAGCTAAAGATGCATGAATGTGGATTGCCCAAGAATATGGCTGCCGAGCTTTTCAAACCATTTGTGATCCGAAAGTTGATCGAAAGAGGGATTGTTAAAACAGTAAAATCAGCAAAGAAAATTGTTGATAGAAAAGATCCGGTTGTTTGGGATATCCTCGAAAACGTACTGAAAGGTCATCCAGTTCTTTTAAATAGGGCACCAACTTTACACAGGTTGGGGATACAAGCGTTTCAACCAAAACTCATAGAGGGTAAAGCCATCCAACTTCATCCACTAGTTTGTACAGCATTTAATGCGGATTTTGATGGAGATCAAATGGCGGTACATGTGCCTTTGGGACAGGAAGCTATTTTGGAGGCTTCACTTTTAATGTTGTCATCCCACAATATTCTTAATCCAGCTAATGGAGCACCAATAGCTGTACCATCTCAAGATATGGTTCTAGGTCTCTATTATGTGACCAAAGGTAGAAAAAGCACTCCCAAAGAAGTAGTTAAAGGTGAGGGAATGACTTTTTACAATTCTCAGGAAGTGATTATTGCTTTGAATGAAGGTGTAATATCAAAGCATGCTCACATTAAAGTAAGGACCAATGTAAGGATAGGAGATGAATTAGAAGAAAAATTGTTAGATACTGTCGCAGGCAGAGTGCTTTTCAATGAATTTGTACCAAAAGAGGTTGGTTATATTGATGAGTTGCTTACTAAGAAAAAGCTTCAAAATATTATTTCCAGGATCTTCAAGGTTGTAGGAATGGCAGCTACGGCTGTCTTCCTCGATGATATCAAATCATTGGGCTTTCAAATGGCCTATACTGGCGGTCTATCCATGGGATTGGGTGATATCAATATTCCTGAAGCTAAACAGCAGATGGTAGCAGATGCAAAGAAAGATGTGGATAATGTTTGGAACAATTATTTAATGGGTTTGATTACCGATAATGAACGTTACAATCAAGTGATCGATATATGGACAAGAACCAATACACAGTTGACCTCCACGTTAATGAAGCAATTAGAGGAAGATGATCAAGGTTTTAATTCCATATATATGATGATGCATTCGGGTGCAAGGGGATCTCGAGAGCAAATTAGACAACTGGGAGGTATGAGAGGATTAATGGCTAAACCTCAAAAAAATTTAGCAGGATCTGTTGGTGGAATCATTGAAAATCCGATTCTTTCAAATTTTAAAGAAGGTTTAGATGTTCTTGAATATTTTATTTCTACACATGGTGCTCGAAAGGGCTTAGCGGATACGGCATTGAAAACAGCAGATGCAGGTTACCTAACTAGACGACTTGTTGATGTGGCACAAGATGTTGTTGTGAATGAACCTGACTGCGGTACCCTTAGAGGATTAGTTGTTCGCTCCTTAAAAGACAATGAAGATATAGTTGAATCCTTATCAGAGCGAATATTGGGACGGGTATCCGTCCATGATATTTATCACCCAATAACCGATGAAAAGATCCTTGAATCAGGGGAGGAGATTACCGAGGAAATCACAGAGATTATTGAGGCCGCAAATATTGATGAAGTTGAAATACGTTCCGTATTGACCTGTGAGGCTAAAAGAGGAGTTTGTTCGAAGTGTTATGGTCGCAGTCTGTCAGCAGGAAGAATGGCACATTTGGGAGAAGCTGTGGGCGTGATTGCAGCTCAATCTATTGGGGAGCCAGGTACCCAATTAACCTTGAGAACCTTTCACGTGGGAGGTACCGCATCGAACATCGCGGTAGATGCCACCGTGATATCAAAATTCGACGGAGTTGTCGAATTTGATGAATTGAGAACAGTAGATAGTAGTGATGATGAAGGAAATTCGGCTCAAGTGGTCATGGGAAGATCGGGTGAACTTAGAGTAACGGACGCTAAAAAATCAAAAATATTGATGAGTAATCATGTTCCTTACGGAGCCATCCTCAAAGTGAAAAATGGTCAAAAAGTTAGTAAAGGAGATGAGCTTTGTTTTTGGGATCCCTACAATGCTGTGATCATGTCTGAACTTGATGGAAAGATTACTTTTGAGGCTATAATTGAAGGTGTTACTTTCAAAGAAGAGTCAGATGAGCAGACCGGCCACAGAGAAAAAGTGATCATTGATACCAAGGATAAAGCCAAAAATCCAGCCATCATAATTCATTCGGAAAAGACCGAGAAAGGATACAATATTCCGGTAGGGGCCCACTTGTCAGTAAATGAAGGTGCTACCATAAAGGCGGGCCAGGTTTTGGCAAAAATACCCCGAAACACGGGTAAGTCAAGAGATATAACTGGAGGTCTACCCCGAGTCACAGAACTTTTTGAAGCAAGGAATCCTTCGAATCCCGCCGTTGTTACAGAGATCGATGGTGTAGTTACTTACGGAGGAATAAAGAGAGGTAATAGAGAGTTGTTTGTTGAATCAAAGGATGGTATTAAAAAGCGTTATTTAGTACCCCTATCAAAGCACTTCTTAGTTCAAGATAATGACTTTATAAAGGCAGGAGAGGCTTTATCCGATGGATCTATAACTCCTGCTGACATATTATCTATTCAAGGACCTACCGCAGTTCAAGAGTATTTGGTAAATGAAATACAAGAGGTTTATCGGCTGCAGGGTGTCCAAATTAATGATAAACATATTGAGACGATAGTACGACAAATGATGCAGAAAGTAATCATTATTGATGCTGGCGACACTTCGTTTCTTACTAATCAATCCGTAGATAGGTTGAGTTTCATGGAAGAGAATGATCAAATACTTGATAAAAAAGTAGTTGTTGATCCAGGCGGTTCTGATACGATTAAGGCTGGACAAATAATCTCTAGCCGAGTTTTACGTGATGAAAATTCTAATTTACGAAGAAGAGATGTTAAAATCATCTCAGTTAGGAATGCTTCAGCTGCGGTTTCTAAGCCTATTCTTCAAGGAATAACGCAAGCATCATTAGGAACAAGAAGTTTTATTTCAGCAGCATCTTTTCAGGAGACGACAAAGGTCTTGAGCGAAGCAGCTATTAAAGGAAAGCGAGATGGTCTTGATGGATTAAAAGAAAATGTAATTGTAGGCCATCTTATTCCTGCGGGAACAGGAATTAAAAGATTCCATGAGAATTTTGTAGCAAATAAAGAAGAGTTTGACAAGATGGCACTGGCCAGGGAAGAATTTTCCAAACCAAAGGAAGTGTCTTTAACTGAAGTTTAGATGGATAAGTCAGAGGAGGTTAATAGAAATCTTAATATCGAGCTATCAGAAGAGATAGCTGAAGGGGTTTATGTAAATTTGGCTATGATAGCACACTCAAGCAGCGAGTTTGTGATTGATTATATCCGTCTAATGCCTGGCGTACCGAAGGCAAAGGTAAAGGCACGTATTGTTATCACACCAGAACATGCGAAGAGACTTTTGAATGCGTTGGAAGAAAACATTCAAAAGTATGAAAAGACTTTTGGAGAAATAAAAAAGAATGAGCAATCTCCTAAGTTTCCAATAAATTTTGGAGGTACAGTAGGCGAAGCATAATGATTTAATTGTGAATGGTATCAAGATATTGAATGTTTTTCTCTATCTTTGCGTTCCAAAATTACGATTTAAGAATACAATAGAAAATGCCAACTATACAACAGTTAGTGAGGAAAGGAAGAAAAAAATTAACTTCTAAATCCAAGTCTCCCGCATTAGACTCATGTCCTCAACGAAGAGGAGTATGTACACGTGTTTACACCACTACACCCAAGAAGCCGAACTCGGCTATGAGGAAAGTGGCTAGAGTTCGTTTGACCAATGGCAGAGAAGTCAACGCCTACATTGGAGGTGAAGGCCACAATTTGCAAGAACACTCTATTGTCCTTATTCGTGGTGGAAGGGTTAAGGATCTTCCAGGTGTTCGTTACCACATTGTCCGAGGTGCATTGGATACGGCTGGAGTAAGCGAAAGGTTGCAAAGAAGGTCAAAATATGGTGCTAAAAGGCCTAAAGCAAAAAAATAAGGATGAAAAATGAGAAAGTCTAAGCCAAAGAAGCGATACATTCTACCCGATCCATTGTACGGAGATACCTTGATTACAAAATTTGTGAACTACCTCATGGTTGATGGTAAAAAAAGCCTTTCTTATAACATCTTTTATGATGCGATAAAAATAGTAGAAGAAAAAACAAATGAAGACGGAATAGAGACTTGGAAGTCGGCTTTGAAGACGGTTATGCCCTCTGTCGAAGTAAAGAGTAGAAGAGTTGGGGGGGCTACCTTTCAAGTGCCCATAGAGGTAAGACCTGAAAGAAAGACTTCATTGGGAATTAAATGGATGATTAAATACGCAAGGTTGAGAGGTGAAAAAACAATGAAACAACGCCTTGCGGCTGAAATAATAGCTGCTTCTAAAGGCGAAGGCGCATCAGTCAAGAAGAAAGATGATACCCATAGGATGGCCGAAGCCAACAAGGCTTTTTCTCATTTTAGATTTTAAATTGCGTTCGAAATGGCCAAAAGAAATTTGAAGTTCACGCGTAATATTGGCATAGCTGCCCATATTGATGCAGGTAAAACTACTACCACAGAACGTATCTTATATTATACAGGTGCAAGTCACAAAATCGGAGAGGTTCACGATGGGGCTGCCACAATGGACTGGATGGAGCAGGAGCAGGAGCGTGGTATTACGATTACCTCTGCAGCTACTACGGTTTTTTGGAATTATAAAAAAGAAAACTATCATATAAACATTATTGATACACCTGGTCATGTGGATTTTACTGTTGAAGTAAATCGATCACTACGTGTGTTAGATGGCTTAGTGTTTCTGTTTAGTGCGGTGGATGGTGTCGAACCACAATCAGAAACTAATTGGCGTTTAGCTGATAATTATAAAGTTGCTCGAATTGGTTTTGTAAACAAAATGGATCGTGCGGGGTCAGATTTTCTCAATGTTTGTAAGCAGGTCAAAGAAATGTTGGGAACTAAAGCAGTCCCCTTACAATTGCCTATTGGCTCTGAAGATAACTTTAGAGGTGTAGTTGACTTGGTTGAAAATAAGGCCATGGTTTGGAATGAACAGGACCAAGGTATGACTTTTGTGGAGATTCCCATACCTGAAGACATGATTGGAGAAGTTGCTGAGTATCGCGAAAAGTTGGTTGAGTCAGTGGCTGAGTATGATGACGGATTAATGGAAAAATATTTCGAAGATCCTGATTCCATATCCAAAGATGAAATTATCGCTGCATTGAGAGCCGCTACAATTGATTTAGCTTTTGTACCTATGCTTTGTGGATCGGCGTTTAAGAATAAAGGAGTCCAGATTATGCTAGATTATGTAATGGAGTTATTGCCGTCTCCACTGGACAAAGATGAGATTAAAGGAATTAATCCTGATACAGAGGAGGAAGTAAAGCGATTGCCTGCAGTGGAAGATCCTTTTACAGCATTAGCTTTCAAAATTGCAACTGATCCTTTTGTTGGTAGACTTTGTTTCATTAGATCTTACTCAGGTTCATTAGACTCTGGTTCATATGTGTTCAACACAAGAACAGGTAAGAAAGAAAGAATCTCAAGAATCTTTCAAATGCATGCCAATAAGCAAAACCAAATTGATACTTTGCATTGTGGAGATATTGGCGCGGTTGTCGGATTTAAGGATATCAAAACAGGTGACACTTTGTGTGATGAGAAAAATAAAATAGTTCTAGAGACTATGAATTTTCCTGACCCCGTAATTGGTTATGCAATTGAGCCAAAGGCCCAAGTAGATGTTGATAAACTCGGCATGAGTATTGCCAAACTGGTTGAAGAAGACCCTACTTTAGTGGTTGAGACCGATCATGAGACTGGTCAAACAATATTAAAGGGCATGGGCGAGCTCCATCTGGATATTATTATAGACAGGTTGCGGCGTGAGTTTAAAGTTGAAATTAATCAAGGAGCTCCACAAGTTGCCTACAAGGAGGCCATTAGAACCAAAATAGAACACAAAGAAGTATACAAAAAACAATCTGGTGGCCGAGGTAAATTTGCTGACATCGTATTTGATCTAAGTCCTGTGGATGAAGACTTTGAAGGGCCTGGTTTGCAATTTGTCAATGACATAAAGGGAGGAATTATACCAAAAGAATTCATACCCGCTATCGAAAAAGGATTTAAGCAAGCTATGATTAATGGCCCTTTAGCTGGGTATCCTTTGGATAGCATGAAGGTGAGACTTTATCATGGGTCTTTTCACGATGTTGATTCAGATTCACTTTCATTTGAATTGGCAGCCAGGTTGGGGTTTAAGGAGGCATCTAAGAAAGCAAGTCCAGCGCTGCTAGAACCTGTGATGGCTGTCGAAGTAATCACTCCTGATGAATATACAGGGCCAGTTACAGGTGATTTGAATAAAAGACGGGGTATTATGAAAGGTATGGATACTCGAGGAGTTTCACAGGTTATAAAAGCGGACGTTCCCCTTGCTGCTCTATTTGGATATGTGACAGATTTAAGGACAATCACATCAGGAAGAGCAACTGCGAACCTTACATTTTCTCACTATGATAGTGTGCCTGAAAGTATAGCTGAGGGGGTAATTGCAGAGGTTAATGGTTAATAGTTGTCGCAAAAGATTATGAATCAAAAAATCAGAATAAAACTAAGATCGTACGATCATAACTTGGTAGATAAATCATCCGAGAAAATAGTAAGAGCTGTTAAGACTACGGGAGCCGTTGTTAGTGGCCCAATACCTTTACCTACTGTAAAAGAAAAGTTTACGGTACTTAGATCACCCCATGTTAACAAAAAATCGAGAGAACAGTTTCAGTTATGTACTTACAAGCGACTGGTAGATATTTATTCCAATAGTGCTAAAACTGTAGATGCATTGATGAAACTAGAATTACCTAGTGGTGTAGACGTCGAAATTAAGGTCTGATTTATTTCAAAATCACAAAGAGCTATCACATTTTTGAGTTGGCTCTTTTTTTGTCTTTTAATATCAGCCAATCATTGTTTCATAATACATAATTGTTATCTTTGCACTCCTTTTAGAGAAAAGAAATATATTAAAACCATTTATAAATTCAAATAATGCCTGGATTAATAGGTAAAAAGGTAGGAATGACCAATATGTACGATCAGACAGGCAAAAGTATTGCTTGCACCTTGGTTGAAGCTGGCCCTTGTATTGTTACGCAAGTGAAAAACGAGGATTCCGATGGATACCGTGCGGTCCAACTTGCTTATGATGATAAAAAAGAAAAGAATACATCAAAAGCCGAAAAGGGACATTATGCCAAAGCCGGATCAATACCTAAGAAATACCAAGTTGAATTTAGAGATTTTAGAAGCGAGTTTGATCAAAAAATTGCTATAGGAAAAGAAATTAATATCACTGATGTTTTTAAAGAAAACGATTTTGTAGACGTCGTTGGGACTACCAAGGGTAAAGGCTTCCAAGGAGTTGTTAAGAGATATAATTTTGCTGGCGTAGGCCAAGCAACACATGGACAGCATAACAGATTAAGAGCCCCAGGTTCTATCGGAGCAGCCTCGTTTCCCTCGCGCGTCTTTAAGGGAATGAAAATGGCAGGTCGAATGGGTGGTGACCGTAAGAAAATCCTTAATCTAAGAGTGATGAAAATTTATCCAGAGAGAAACCTTGTTTTAATAAGTGGCTCAATTCCTGGAGCGAAAAGCTCTTATGTGATTTTAGAGAAATAATCAATGAAAATAGGTGTTATAGATAACAAGGGTGAAAATACGGGTCGAAAAGTTGACCTCTCAAATGGTATTTATAAGGTCGAGCCTAATGACCATGCGGTTTACTTGGAAGTTAAGCAGTATTTGACCAATCAACGTCAAGGGACCCACAAAACCAAGGGAAAATCTGAAGTAACAGGTTCTACGAAAAAGATAAAAAAGCAAAAAGGCACTGGTACAGCGCGCGCAGGTAGCATAAAGTCAGGTATATTTAGAGGGGGCGGTTCCATCTTCGGCCCAGTTCAAAGAGAATATGGCTTCGATTTGAACAAAAAAGTGAAAAGGTTAGCTAAGAGATCTGCTTTATCAGCAAAAGCCGCAGAAAAGAGGATCCGAGTCATGGAGGACCAAATTATCGAAAAACCCAAGACTAAAGTCTTTACATCAATTCTTAAAAGCCTTAAAATGGAGATCGACAAGGCGTTGTTTATAACAGGAAATGTAAATGATAATGCAGTGGCATCTGCCAGGAATATTCCCAATGCAAAAGTAATAAGTGCCAATGAGTTGTCTACTTATGAGTTGGTAAATGCAGACTACATTGTATTGTTTGAGAGTGCTATTGACGTCATTGAAAATAGATTAAACTAATGAGTATACTTATTAAACCCCTTGTAACGGAAAAGTTTTCTGCTATGAATGAGCATGGAAAGTATGGCTTTGTGGTAGAGAAAAAAGCTAATAAGGTACAGATTAGGCAAGAAGTTGAAAGGAAATATGGTGTTACAGTAGAATTTGTAAATACAATGATACAACCCGGGAAATCTAAGGTTAGATCCACTAAAGCCGGCATTATAAAGGGGAAGTCTAAAACTTATAAAAAGGCCGTTGTCAAGCTTGCTGACGGAGATATTATTGATTTTTACAGTGGAATTTAATTACTGAGGAATGGCAATAAAAAAACTCAAACCAACAACTCCAGGACAAAGATTTAGGATAGCACCTGTTTTCGACAAGATAACGGTCGATAGACCTGAAAAATCATTAATTTCAGTCGTCAAAAGGTCTGGGGGAAGAAATAATACTGGAAAGATGACTGTCAGAAATGTAGGTGGGGGTCACAAGAAGAGATTAAGAGATGTTGACTTTAAACGAGATAAATTCGACATACCAGCGACAGTTAAATCAATCGAATATGATCCCAATAGAACAGCCCGGATTGCATTACTATTTTATGCGGATGGTGAAAAAAGGTACATAGTTTCGCCAAATGGACTTGAAGTGGGTACAGTGCTGTTGAGTGGTCCTAGAGTAGCTCCAGAGGTTGGAAATGCTTTACCGCTATCGGAAATACCACTAGGTACAATTATCCATAATATCGAGTTGAAGCCAGGTAAAGGAGGAGTAATGGCAAGAAGCGCAGGATCTTATGCACAGTTAGTTGCCAGGGAGGGAAAGTATGTGACTTTGAAATTACCTTCAGGCGAAATGAGGCTTGTATTGTCTACTTGCTTCGCAACCATCGGAACTGTATCTAATAATGATCACATGAATGTGAGATTAGGCAAAGCTGGAAGAAACAGATGGTTAGGAAGAAGACCTAGAGTAAGAGGTGTGGCTATGAATCCTGTAGATCATCCCATGGGGGGTGGAGAAGGGAAATCCTCCGGTGGGCATCCTCGTTCAAGAAATGGTATTTATGCCAAAGGGCAGAAAACTAGAAAGCCAAATAAATATTCAGACAAAATGATTATAACTAAAAGGAAATAATGTCTAGATCTCTAAAAAAAGGTCCTTATGTTGACTTTCGTCTTGAAAAAAAGGTAAGTGCCCTTAATGATTCTGGAAAGAAAAATGTGATTAAAACTTGGTCAAGGAGATCAATGATTTCACCAGATTTTGTAGGCCACACATTTGCCGTGCACAACGGCAATAAATTCATTCCTATTTTGGTAACAGAAAATATGGTAGGGCACAAATTGGGAGAATTTTCCCCTACGAGAAATTTCAGAGGCCACATTGCTAAAAAAGATAAGAAAAGATAATGGAGGTTAAAGAAAATAAAAAAGTCAAAAAGTCTGTTAAAATCAGACTTGAAAAGGAAGCTCGGAAAGAAGCTAAAAAGTTGCTATCTGGAAAGCAAGGTGCCGTCGCAGCTTCTTTGAGAAACTTCCCTTCCGCTGCTCGAAAAATGAGGTTAGTAGTTGACATGATAAGAGGACAGAGGGTAAGCGTAGCTCTCAATATTTTAAAATTTGATGCTAAGTTCGCTTCAGGTATTTTAGAGAAAGTACTATTATCTGCAATTGCTAATTGGCAATTAAAAAATGAAGAAGTCAATATTGAAGAGGCTGATTTGTATGTTAAAGAGATATATGTTGATAGTGCTCGGATGTTGAAAAGATTACGCACAGCCCCTCAAGGAAGGGCGCATAGAATAAGAAAGCGTTCCCATCATCTGGCTGTTACAGTGGATGATCGTAATGTAAATGGTGAGAATAAGAATGAAATGCAAAAAGATTAATCGATGGGACAAAAGGTAAACCCAATAAGTTTAAGACTCGGGATCATCAAAGGATGGGATTCAAATTGGTATGGTGGAAAGTCATTTGCCGACAATATTGTTGAGGACCACAAAATCCGAAAGTATCTTTTGGCAAGAATCACAAAAGGTGGAATATCCAAAGTAGTTATAGAAAGGACTTTGAAAAGAATAACTTTGACTATACATACAGCTCGCCCAGGGGTTGTAATTGGCAAGGGTGGCTCTGAAGTTGACAAGTTAAAAGAAGAATTGAAAAAAATTACTGGTAAAGAACTTCAAATCAATATTTTTGAGATTAAGAGGCCAGAACTTGATGCGGTATTGGTAGGCGAATCTATAGCTCAACAACTTAAGGCAAGAATTTCTTACCGAAGAGCCATGAAGCAAGCGATAGCTTCTGCCATGCGTGTAGGGGCTTTGGGCATTAAGATTAAGTGCGCTGGCCGCTTGGGTGGTGCTGAAATGGCACGCACCGAACAGTATAAAGAAGGTGCTATACCTTTGCATACATTAAGGGCAGATATTGATTATGCGGTTTCAGAGGCCCAAACTGTTTATGGAAAGATTGGTATAAAGGTATGGATTTTTAAGGGGATGGTCTTTGGCAAAAGAGATCTTTCTCCAAATATTGGAGTTGCAAATAATTCCAGTGGTGGCAATGCTAGAGTCAGATCAAGGCCGGATGGACCAAGGAGAAAAAGAAGGTAATTTTAAAGATGTTTAAAAATGTTACAGCCTAAGCGAACAAAATTTAGAAAGAGACAGAAAGGAAGGGTTAAAGGGTTAGCGCAAAGGGGGCATCAATTAGCTTTCGGTACTTTTGGAATAAAGTCTCTGGAGCCAGGATGGTTGACGAGTCGTCAGATTGAGGCAGCGCGTATTGCTATGACTCGATCTATGAGGAGAGAAGGTCAAGTATGGATTAGAGTTTTCCCAGACAAACCAGTGACCAAAAAGCCAGCTGAAGTAAGAATGGGAAAAGGTAAGGGAGCGCCTGAATACTGGGTGGCTTGTGTAAAGCCTGGTACTATTTTATTCGAAGCTGCGGGTGTAACTCGGGACTTAGCAAAAGAGGCATTAAGTCTGGCTGCTCAAAAGTTGCCTGTTAGTTCAAGATTTATTGTAAAAAGGGATTATCGAGAATGAAAAATTCTGAGTTAAGAAGTCTAAGTATAGATGAGTTGGCTAATAAACTCGTCATGGAAAAAGAGGCATATAACAAATTGACTTTTGCTCATGCCATTACGCCTATTGAAAATCCTATGAAGATTAGGGCAGCGCGTAAATTAATTGCAAGATTGGAAACTGAAGTTCGAGCTAAGCAGCTTGAAAAATAAGGGGTTTATGGAAAGAAATCTTAGGAAGGAAAGAGTAGGCTTAGTAATAGGTGATAAGATGCAGAAAAGTATTACCGTAGCTGTGGTAAGAAAAGTGAAACATCCTATTTATGGGAAATTCGTTCAAAAGACTACTAAACTTACAGCTCATGATGAGCAAAATGATTGCAATGTTGGAGATACAGTTAAAATCATGGAGACACGTCCTCTAAGTAAAACCAAGAGATGGCGTCTAGTAGAAATCGTTAAAAGGGCTAAATAGTATGGTGCAGCAAGAATCAAGGCTTAAGGTAGCAGATAACAGCGGAGCTAAAGAGGTTTTATGCATTCGTGTTTTAGGAGGTACTAAAAAGAGATATGCTAACATTGGTGATACGATTGTGGTTTCGATTAAATCGGCAATTTCATCTAGCTCTATTAAGAAAGGAACGGTTTCTAGAGCCGTTGTTGTTCGTACCAAGAAGGAGATCAGGAGAAAGGATGGCTCTTATGTCCGATTTGAAGATAATGCAGCCGTATTACTCAATGAAAATAATGAACCTAGAGGGACTCGAATTTTTGGTCCTGTTGCACGAGAATTGAGGGAAAAGCAATTTATGAAAATTGTTTCATTGGCACCAGAAGTACTTTAACCATGTCTGATATAAAAAAAATATACATAAAGAAAGGCGATACTGTTAGAATTCTAACTGGCAATGATAAGGGTAAAACAGGTAAAGTACTTGAAATATTGACCAATAAGTACAGAGCAATTGTTGAGGGGATAAATATGGTTACCAAACATGTAAAGCCTTCAGCTGACAAGCCCGAGGGTGGATTAATCAGCACTGAAGCTGGGCTTCACATCAGTAACTTAATGCTAGTCGAACCGGCATCAGGTAAGCCAACTAGAGTTGGAAGAAAATTAAATGCTGATGGCAAGAATCAGCGTTATTCTAAGAAGTCAGGAGAATTTATTTGAGATGGCAATCCCAAGATTAAAAGATAAATATATTTCTGAAATTATTCCTTTGTTAAAAGAAAAGTTTCAATATAAAACGGTTATGCAAGTACCGAAAGTCGTTAAAATTACCATAAATAGAGGTATTGGTGACGCCGTTTCCGACAAAAAATTGGTAGATATCGGAATTGCAGAGTTAACCACAGTTACTGGCCAACAAGCAGTAGCAACTATTGCGAAAAAATCGGTATCCAATTTTAAGTTGAGAGAAGGGATGCCCATCGGAGCAAAGGTTACTCTTAGGGGAGATCGCATGTATGAGTTTCTAGATAGACTGCTAAACGTAGCACTTCCAAGGGTTAGAGACTTCAAAGGTGTCAAATCTAGAGGCTTTGATGGTCGAGGTAATTATTCGTTAGGTGTGCAGGAGCAAATTATTTTTCCAGAAATCAGTATTGACAAAATTAACAAGATTGCTGGAATGAATATCACTTTTGTTACAACGGCAAAAACAGATGAAGAAAGTTTAGCATTGCTAAAAGCGTTTGGTATGCCTTTTTCTAAGGGCAAAAATTAATTAAAAGCATGGCAAAAGAATCATTAAAAGCAAAGGAAAGAAAAAGAGAGCGACTAGTCGCGAAGTTCGCTGAAAAGAGAAAAGCATTGAAGGCTGCGGGAGATTACATGGGTCTAGATAAACTTCCAAAGGATTCATCGCCCGTGAGGCTACACAACAGATGTAAGCTTACGGGAAGACCGAAGGGTTACATGAGAAAATTTGGCTTATCGAGGGTAACTTTTAGAGAGATGGCGTCCGATGGAAAAATACCAGGTATAACTAAAGCAAGTTGGTAACTTTAAGCATAAAATATTTTCTAAATAGAAAACAATAATTAAATTTGCGTCCCTTTTCAAGGAGATAAAATTAAAAACATTTATGGTAACAGATCCCATAGCAGATTATTTAACTAGAATTCGAAATGCAATTGGCGCAAATCACAGAATTGTTGAGATTCCTTCTTCTCGAATGAAAAAAGAAATAACCAAGCTTTTACATGACCAAGGATACATTTCTAACTTTAAATTTGAAAAAGAAGGGCCCGGGTCGGTAATAAAGATTGCCCTTAAATATAATCCTGAAACTAAGCGTTCGGCGATAACTAGCCTTGAAAGAGTGAGCAAGCCAGGTCTCAGAAAATATAAGGGAGCCAAAGATCTCCCACGTGTGCTGAATGGCTTGGGAATAGCTGTGATTAGTACATCAAAGGGTATAATCACTGATAAAAAGGCGAGAATGGAAAAAATAGGTGGTGAAATACTCTGTTACATTTATTAATTCAATATGTCGAGAATAGGAAAAGTGCCGATAACTATACCTTCAGGGGTGGAAATTACTATTGAAAAAGGAGAGGTAATAGTAAATGGACCTAAGGGGCGACTGACACAGAATATAGGTACCGAGATTACCGCTTTAATACAAGACGATACTTTAATAGTGAAGAGACCCACAGAGCAGAAAAGACATAAAGCCCTCCATGGCTTATACCGGTCATTGATTCAAAACATGGTAAGAGGGGTTACGGAGGGTTACAGTTGTAATCTTGAATTGGTTGGAGTAGGTTACAAGGCCAGTGTTCAAGGGAATGTTTTAGAATTGAATTTGGGCTATTCTCATAATATTTTTCTGGAGGTTCCACCAGAAGTTAAGGTTTCAGCAGAAACAGCAAAGGGTAAAAATCCTATTGTTAGTCTTGACAGTAAAGATAAGCAGATGATAGGACAGGTAGCTGCTAAAATTAGGTCACTGAGGAAAATTGAGCCCTACAAAGGAAAAGGTATACGGTTTGTGGATGAGGAGATTAGAAGAAAAGCTGGCAAGACGGCCGCAAAATAAAAGTAGAAATGGCTATCTCAAAGGCAAATAGAAGACTTAGAATTAGAAAAGGTATAAGGAGTAAAATTTCGGGTACTAGCTCTATACCACGATTTTCAATATACAGAAGTAATAGAGCAATTTATGCTCAACTAATTAATGATGAGAAAGGAGAAACACTATTAGCAGTTTCATCTAAAGAAGTTGGAATTTCAAATGTTACAGTTATAACTTCGAAAAAAGTAGGTTTAAAACTAGCCGAAAAAGCGCAGTTAAACGGAATTGAAAAAGTTGTTTTTGATCGTGGTGGTTATCCTTTCCATGGTCAGGTCAAGGCTATGGCTGATGGGGCGCGTGAGGGAGGATTAAAATTTTAAAAAAGTATGTCACAATCAAATATTAAAATAGTTCGAGCAAGCGATATAGACCTTAAAGAAAAAGTCGTGGCAATAAAACGAGTGGCTAAAGTGGTTAAAGGTGGTCGTAGATTTAGCTTCTCGGCGATTGTAGTCGTAGGTGATGGAAATGGGGTTGTAGGATATGGCTTAGGAAAAGCCAATGAAGTTACAGATGCAATAACGAAAGGCATTGATGATGCCAAGAAAAATTTGGTTCGTGTGCCTATTTTTAAAGGTACCGTACCCCATGAGGCCATCGGAAAATATGGTGGTGGATTTGTTTTATTAAAGCCGGCCTCAGCAGGAACAGGCGTAATTGCTGGTGGAGCAATGCGTGCGGTCCTAGAGAGCGCTGGTGTTCATGATGTTTTAGCTAAATCAAAAGGGTCTTCGAATCCACACAATGTGGTGAAGGCAACTTTTGATGCACTTGCACAGATGAGGGATCCATTGACCATTGCAAGACAGCGCGGTGTTACATTAGATAAAGTTTTTAAAGGATAGATAATGAATAAAGTAATAATTACTCAAATTCGAAGCACTATCAAACGACCTAAGAGGCAAGTACTAACCATTCAAGCTCTAGGGCTAGGTAAGCTCAATAAGACGGTTGAGAAAGAGTTAACTCCACAAATTAAAGGAATGATTAACAAGGTGAGTCACCTAGTGAATGTTAAAGATGTTTTAAGATGAAATTGGAATCATTAAAACCTGCAGCGGGTTCGATTAAGAAAAGAAAAATCATCGGTAGAGGTCAGGGATCTGGTAGAGGAGGTACTTCAACTAAGGGGCACAATGGTGCCCAGTCACGCTCGGGGTATTCTCGAAAAATTGGTTTTGAGGGAGGACAAATGCCCTTGCAGAGAAGGATTCCTAAGTTTGGTTTCAAAAATAATAAAAGGATTGTATCAAAGGCTGTAAATTTAGATACACTTGAATCTTTAGCTACTGCAAAGAAGATCAAGGAAATTACAATTGAGGTTTTGATTCAAAATGGTTTGATAGGAAAAAAAGATGTGGTTAAAATATTAAGTAGGGGAGAAATTAAATCTAAACTTTCGGTCAAAGTTCATAAGTTTTCAAAAGCCGCAGCCAAGGCTATTGAAGCTGCAGGCGGAACGGTTACAGTTATATGTTGATGAAAAAATTCTTCAAAACCATATCTAATATATTTTCAATCGAAGAGCTTCGAACCAGAATTCTCAATACGTTAGGCTTTCTTATTGTTTTTAGATTGGGATCTTTTATTACCTTACCCGGCATAGATCCATCTAAACTTGTAGATAATGCAGGTGGGATCTTTGGTCTACTTGATACTTTTTTAGGAGGTGCTTTTAGTAACGCTTCGATCTTCGGGCTAGGTATTATGCCTTATATATCGGCGTCCATTGTACTCCAACTACTTACCGTTGCAGTACCATATTTTCAGAAATTACAAAAGGAAGGAGACAGTGGTAGGAAAAAAATCAGTCAAATAACGAGAGTTTTGACTTTGTTCATATGTATGGCTCAATCTGCAGCATATTTAACTACTATATCTGCTGATGCTATTGTAATAAATGGGTTCTTTTTTAGAATCTCATCTATGATAATGCTCACAGCAGGTACTGTATTTTGCATGTGGTTGGGGGAAAAAATAACGGACAAGGGAATTGGTAACGGTATTTCCATGTTGATTATGATTGGAATTATTTCCAGATTTCCTGCAAGTATTGTGGCAGAAGCAATGTCACGGGGAATGAGTCAAATGCTCTTTTTCTTCATCGAGATGGTAGCGTTGTTTTTTGTTGTGATGGCAACAGTTGCTTTAGTTCAGGCGATCAGAAGAATACCAGTACAGTATGCCAAGCAAGTTGTTGGTAATAAAGTCTACGGAGGTCAGCGGCAATATATACCTTTGAAGGTCAATAGTTCGGGGGTTATGCCTATTATCTTTGCCCAATCTTTAATGTTCTTACCTGCAATGATTGGTGGTATATGGGCCGAAAATAGTGATACTGCACAATGGGTGGTGGCAACTTTTTCGAGAGTTGAGTCTTGGCAGTATAGCTTCTTATTTGCCTGTTTAATTATCGTTTTTACCTTTTTTTATACAGCGATTACAATCAATCCTACACAAATATCAGATGATATGAAAAGGAATGGTGGTTTTATACCAGGAATTAAGCCTGGCAAACAGACTTCAGAATTCATCGACGGAATATTATCTAGAATCACGTTGCCAGGTTCTATATTTTTGGCAATAATAGCTATTTTACCGGCTTTTGCTATTTTAAGTGGTGTAAGTCGAGGGTTTGCACAGTTTTACGGAGGAACTTCACTACTCATCATGGTTGGTGTTATTTTAGACACATTACAGCAAATTGAAAGTTATCTATTGATGAGGCATTACGAAGGAATGATGAAATCAGGTAGAGTTAGAGGTAGATCTCAAAATACAGTTGTAGCATAATGGCAAAACAAGCATCCATAGAACAAGACGGAACTATAGTAGAAGCACTTTCAAATGCCATGTTCCGAGTCGAGCTAGAAAATGGGCATGAAGTTGTAGCCCACATCTCAGGAAAGATGAGAATGTTTTATATTAAAATATTACCAGGAGATCGTGTGAAGATGGAAATGTCTCCATATGATTTGTCGAAAGGTAGAATAGTGTATCGGTATAAATAAATAAAATGAAAGTTAGAACATCAGTAAAAAAAAGAAGTGTCGATTGCAAAGTAATCCGAAGAAAAGGGAAACTATATGTAATCAATAAAAAGAATCCAAAGTTTAAACAAAGACAAGGTTAGTATGGCCAGAATAGCAGGAGTAGATATCCCAGATGCAAAGAGAGGCGAGATAGGTCTCACTTACATATTTGGTATAGGAATAAATAGATCTAGAAAGATTTTATTTGAGGCTGGCGTTGATGCAAATATAAAAGTTAAAGATTGGAGCGATGAGAATCAAGTTAAGATCAGATCAATTATCACAGAAACTATTAAGGTCGAGGGTGTCCTCAAGTCTGAAATACAATTAAGTATTAAAAGATTGATGGATATAGGCTGTTTTAGGGGTCTTAGACATCGTAAAGGCTTACCTTTAAGAGGCCAAAGAACCAAAAATAATGCGAGGACAAGAAAAGGGAAGCGTAAAACAGTAGCTAATAAGAAGAAAGCGGTTAAGTAAAATAGTGTAATGGCACAAAAAAGAAAAGATAAGGCAAAAAAAAGGGTAGTTGTAGTTGAAGCTGTGGGTGAAGCTCATATTCAAGCAACTTTTAACAACATTATTATTTCTTTAACCAATACGCAAGGGCAAGTAGTATCTTGGGCTTCCGCTGGTAAAA
Organism: uncultured Marinoscillum sp.; assembly: GCA_902605755.1. Taxonomy (GTDB): domain Bacteria; phylum Bacteroidota; class Bacteroidia; order Cytophagales; family Cyclobacteriaceae; genus UBA4465. The sequence continues at coordinate 36,627 of CACLDR010000004.1, forward strand.
TGGGGTTCAGAGGTTCAAAAAAGAACACTCCATATGCAGGACAGGTCGCGGCCGCGGATTGTGCTCAGAAAGCTCATGAGATGGGTTTAAGAAAAGTCGAAGTTTTTGTTAAAGGGCCAGGTGCCGGTAGGGAATCCGCAATCAGAGCGATCCAAAATACTGGAATTGAGGTAACAGCAATTAGAGATGTTACGCCACTTCCGCATAATGGATGTAGGCCACCGAAAAGAAGAAGAGTTTAATGAAGAATTTAATTGAGTCTTATAATACGAAGTAGATATGGCTAGATACAGAGGTCCTAAGTCCAAGATAGCAAGAAAATTTGGAGAACCCATTTTTGGTCCAAGCAAGGCGTTGCAGAATAAATCCTATCCCCCTGGTCAACATGGAAGGGGTAGAAGAAAGAAACTTTCTGAATTTGCAATCCAACTTGCAGAAAAACAGAAGGCCAAGTATACCTATGGTTTATTGGAAAAGCAGTTTGCCAACGTTTTCAATAAAGCGTCTCGTAAAAGTGGGATCACAGGAGAAATTCTACTTCAATTACTAGAATCGAGGCTAGATAATACTATTTATAGACTTGGTATCGCGTCGACACGAAGGGCCGCACGACAATTAGTATTGCACAAGCACATCATGGTCAACGGAAGAATTGTAAATATCCCATCTTACAGTTTGAGGAACAATGATGTGGTATCAGTTCGAGAACGTTCTAAATCTTTAGAATTGATATCAAATAGTCTTGCCTCTAAAGCTATTAAAACATTTTCTTGGTTGGAATGGAACAACACTGATTATACAGGCAAATTCTTAAATCCTCCCGATAGAGAAGAGATACCTGAAAATATAAAAGAACAGCTTATTGTTGAGCTTTACTCAAAATAATTGATTTACTACAAGTTAAAAATAACGATATGTCGATTTTAGCATTTCAAATGCCAGATAAGGTAGTCATGGAAAAAGCAGACGATTTTCATGGTCTCTTTACATTTAAACCTTTAGAAAAAGGTTATGGCGTCACGGTAGGTAACGCACTTCGAAGAATATTATTATCGTCCTTGGAAGGTTATGCCATCACTGAAATAAGAGTACCTGGTGTACTCCATGAGTTTTCAACCATAAAAGGTATGGTCGAAGACGTAAGTGAACTGATTTTAAATCTCAAAATGGTACGCTTTAAAAAAGTTGCTGGAGCCGAGGAAGATAAAATAACCGTCAAGGTTTCTGGAAAGGAGAAATTAACTGGAGCTGACATTGGTATGTCTACGAACTCATTTGAGGTATTGAATCCAGATCATGTTGTCTGTAAACTAGATAGTTCAGCCAAATTCGAATTAGAATTGACAGTAGAAAAAGGGAGAGGTTATGTACCCGCGGAGGAAAACAAAAGTGAAGAACAAAATTTTGGAACTATTGCCATCGACTCTATCTTTACTCCTATAAAAAATGTTAAGTATAGTGTTGAAAATACTCGTGTCGAGCAAAAGACAGATTATGAACAACTAATACTTGATATTGAAACAGATGGTTCTGTTCATCCCGAAAATGCGCTCAAAGGTGCTGCTAACATACTGATTCAACATTTTATGTTGTTTTCAGATCAAAGTATGATATTGGATACGGCCACGAAGGGAGAACCAGAACAAGTGGATGAAGAATTACTTCATATGCGAAAGTTGTTAAAAACATCTCTTAATGATCTTGATTTATCGGTAAGAGCTTATAATTGTCTCAAAGCCGCTGAGGTTCGCTCTCTTGGAGATTTGGTGAATCTTGAAATCTCTGAAATGATGAAATTTCGAAACTTTGGAAAGAAATCATTAGCTGAATTAGAGCAATTGGTTGTTGAAAAAGGTTTAACCTTTGGAATGGATTTGGCAAAATACAAACTAGAAGAGGAATGAGACACGGAAAGAAGTTCAATCATTTAGGTAGGACTGCGTCTCACCGAAAAGCGATGTTATCAAACATGGCATCTTCATTGATTAAATATAAGAGGATAAATACAACCATAGCTAAGGCAAAGGCTTTGAAAAAGTACGTTGAGCCTTTAATTACAAAGGCTAAGGTTAATACAACTAACTCAAGGAGAGTAGTTTTTAAATATTTGCAGGATAAAGAATCTGTTATCGAACTATTTGCTGATATCGCTGAAAAAGTAGCGAGCAGACCTGGGGGATATACTAGGATATTAAAAATAGGTCCTAGACTAGGAGATAATGCTGAGATGTGCGTTATGGAACTTGTAGATTACAATGAATTATTGCTTGAAGAAAAAAAGCCAAAAACAGCAAAGCGATCTAGAAGAAAGAAATCAAGGTCATCGTCATCCGAGTCGGTAGTAATTGAAGAAGCTCAAATATTAACAACTAAAACTGAGAAAGAAGATCCAGTCAATGAAGTTACCAAGTCAGAGACAGACACCTCTAGTGATAAAGAAGATAAAAAAATCAAATAGCTCTAGGATAACTCAAGGATTGAAATTTCTCAGTCCTTTTTTTTTGTGCTTACTAATGCGATTCAATTAATTTTATTTCATTATTAAGTAATAATTTTCTATTTTAAACAGCTTGTTTATGAAAAGGGAAAAAGCCATACTCTATTTAGCTGATGGGACATTGTTTGAGGGGTTTTCAATCGGTAAAAAAGGGACTTCAGGAGGTGAGATTTGCTTTAATACAGGGATGACTGGATATCAAGAGATCTATACTGACCCCTCATATTATGGTCAAATTGTGATCAATACCAACTCCCATATTGGAAACTATGGTGTTCATAAGGACGAGGATGAATCGGATAGGCCTAAAATTCAGGGTTTAGTGGTTAATGACTTTACTTATGAATACAGTCGTAGCTCTGCTTCTGGTAGTTTAGAAGATTATCTCAGTTCACATGATACAGTAGGTATATCTGATTTAGATACACGCATGTTGGTACGACATATTAGAGATAAAGGGGCCATGAATGCTATTATCAGTACTGAAATTTTTGATATCTTGGAGCTCCAATCTGAATTAGCCAAGGTTCCGAATATGAAATCGCTTGAATTATCGAGTCTTGTTACAACTAAGAAGACTTATGAACTTGGGATGGACAATACTGGATTTAAAATTGGGGTACTTGATCTAGGTGTCAAAAGATCTATTTTAGATAATTTTTTAATCAGAAATTGTCAACTTTATGTCTTCCCGGCTAAAACAAGTTTTGAAGAAATGCAAAAATGGGGTTCTGATGGTTATTTTATTTCAAACGGTCCAGGAGATCCGGAAGTTATGGATTATGCTGTTAATACGATTAAGAAAATCCTAGCTGATAGGAGACCTTTGTTTGGCATTTGTCTCGGAAATCAACTATTGGCAAGGGCAGTGGGTATAAACACATTTAAAATGCATCATGGACATCGTGGGCTTAACCAGCCTGTTAAAAATTTAAAGACTGGGAAAAGTGAAATAACCTCACAAAATCATGGTTTTTCCGTGAATATGGAGTCTCTGAAAACTTCTAAGTTAGCTGAATTGACCCATATTAATTTAAATGATCAATCTGTTGAGGGTTTAAGATTGACAAATGGTCTGGCATTCTCTGTGCAACATCACCCAGAGTCAACTCCCGGTCCTCATGATTCAACCTATTTATTTGATGATTTTATACAGTTAATTAAGAATAACAAAATATGAGTATTATAGAGAGCATAGTTGCTAGACAAATATTAGATTCGCGGGGCAACCCGACAGTAGAGGTGGATGTAATTACTGAAAGTGGAATTATGGGACGGGCAGCTGTCCCCTCAGGAGCATCAACAGGTGAGCATGAGGCACATGAGCTCAGAGACAATGATAGAAGTAAATATATGGGTAAAGGTGTTTTGAAAGCCGTTCAAAATGTCAATGAATTGATTGGACCAGAGATTTTGGGATATTCAGTTTTCGATCAAAAGATTATAGATCAAATGATGATTGATTTAGATGGAACTGTGAATAAAAGCAAACTTGGTGCTAATGCTATTTTAGGCCTCTCTTTGGCTGTTGCTAAAGCTGCCGCTGTTGAGTCTTGTCAGCCCCTATTCAGATATTTAGGTGGGGTCAATGCACATCTCTTACCTGTTCCTATGATGAATATCATAAATGGGGGGTCTCATTCAGATGCCCCTATTGCTTTTCAGGAATTTATGATTCGACCCATTGGAGCTTCCTCGTTTAATGAAGCACTAAGAATGGGAGCTGAAATCTTTCACTACTTGAAGGGTATTCTGAAATCTAAGGGCTTAAGTACTTCTGTAGGTGACGAAGGCGGATTTGCACCTAGTTTTGTAGGTGGTACTGAAGAAGCGCTAGACAGTGTAATTGAAGCTATTGAATCCGCTGGATACAAAGCCGGTGATGAAATTACTATAGCCATGGACTGTGCAGCCTCGGAGTTTTATGAAGAGGGGAATTATAATTATTCAAAGTTTGAAGGTAATAACGGTAAAGTTAGAACAAGTACGGAACAGGTTGCCTATTTGACTGCGTTGATTGATAAATATCCAATTGATAGTATTGAAGATGGGATGGATGAAAATGATTGGGATGGATGGAAAATATTAACTGAAGCCATAGGAGATCGTTGTCAATTGGTTGGTGACGATCTTTTGGTAACTAATGTGGATTATTTACAACGGGCCATTGATGAAAAATGTGGAAACTCTATTTTGATTAAAGTGAATCAAATTGGAACACTCACTGAGACTTTTGCTGCCATTGAAATGGCACACAAGGCAGGATGGACGGCAATTGTTTCGCACCGCTCAGGAGAGACGGAGGATAATACGATTGCAGACATCGCTGTAGCATTGAACACAGGCCAAATCAAGACTGGATCTCTGTCTCGCTCGGATCGAATGGCCAAGTATAATCAATTATTGAGAATTGAAGAGGAACTTGATGATTCTGCCGTTTATCCAACGATAAAATAGACCTAATGTTGATAAAAAACTGGGTTTATCCTGATTTTTTATTTCTGTTTACAAAATTTTAGTTTGGACTAATCTTTTTCAGTTAAATTCTGATATCATTAATTTAAACTTAAGTACTATTAATTACAAACTTATCTAGGTTTCCGTACATTTTTTTTATATTTAACTCAAATATGAAAAGTTTAATAAAGCAGATCCCATCTTTTTTTAAAAATATATACGTTTTAGGGACTCTTTTCTTCATTGTTTGGTTAACGATATTTGATTCCAATGATATTTTGACTCAACTTGCTCTGAGAAAAAAAGAAGCTGATTTGCAACAAAGGAAAGGCTATTATCAGAAAAAAATAAAAATTATTGAGGCCGATCGCAAAGCATTATTTAGTAATCAAGATTTGTTAGAGCGCATTGCTAGAGAAAAATATTACATGAGTGCTGAAGGAGAAGATGTATATGTCATAATTTCTGCATCAGGAGACTAGTAGGTCAGTCTTACCCCAAAATTATTTTATGAAGATTTGGATATGCATTTTAACGATCGCTCTTTTTCATTTTTCGTCAGCACAATCAGATGGTATTTTTGATAAAATGTATTTTGGTGGGGGCTTTGGGCTCGATTTTGATCAAAATATATTCTCATTTAGTTTAACACCCTATACAGGTTATAAGCTGACAGAACGTTGGTCAGCCGGATTAGGTATAAATTATCAATTTTGGCAAGACAAAATCTTAGATTTAAAAATAAATAATTTCGGAGGTAACGTTTTTGCGAGGTACAGAATTACATCCCAAATATTTATCTCCGCCAAATTAGAATATTTATCAGTAGATTTTATTAATAACCGTGAGGGATTTTATAATCTTCCAGTAGGAGTGGGCTACGTGGTACAAATGTCAAGAATAGTATCTTTGTATATGATTGGGCAATATGATTTATTGTATGATGTAAATGAGACCAATGGGGCTTATTCAAGTCCGTGGATTTTAGAAGCAGGCTTTGGATTTGGCTTTTAAAATTTAACTTGATATTGTTCTGAAAGTAACTGCAAATCTTTCACTACGTTATCTATTAGTGGAATCCCCTTTTTTCTTCTCATATGTTCCATTTTGCTCTCTGGTTCTCCAGGTATTATTACTTTATTAGTTTCATTTATTGGTTTTGCATTTTTAAATCTTTGTATCCAGATATCCATGTGGTTTTTGAATTCGAGCTCAGGCCTAAATGCATCGACTCTAAGGGCACCAAAAAAATGTCCGATTCCTTTTCCAACCGGATTGGGATCCGGATTTAAAAAGGAAACAAACGGTGGCACCCAAGGTCCATAATTTGCTCCAGAAAGCACTCCAGATAAGATATCCACAACACTTCCTAATATGAATCCTTTATGAGATCCATGATCCCTATCTCCCCCAAGGGGTAATAGGGCACCGCCCTCAACAACACCTCGTGCTGCTTGCGTAGGACGACCCTCTTTATCTTGTAACCAACCAAGTGGTGCAGACTCATTCTTTCTTTGCAGTATTTCAAGTTTGCCATTGGCTGCTGTTGTGGTAGCCATATCAGCTACGAATGGAGGCTCTTCACCGGCAGGAATTGCGATAGAAATAGGATTGGTTCCAAGCAAACGCTCTTTGGCGAATGTAGGAGCAACCAGTGGGCTTGCATTGGTCATCGATATACCGATACAATCTTCTTTTAATGCCATCATGGCATGATAACCTGCTATACCGTAATGATTGGAGTTTTTTACGGCAACCCATCCCGTTCCTACATTTTTAGCTTTTGCTATTGCCAATCGCATAGCATAAGGACCAGAGACAAGTCCAATACCAGCATCACCGTCTACTAAAGCAGTACTGGGGGTCTCATGAATCACGCTTAGTTTTGGTTTGGTATTGATTCTTTTTTTCTCATAGAGTTGTAGGTAGCCCATTAACCTAGCGACACCATGTGAGTCCACTCCTCTTAAATCTGCACTCAACAGTACATTAGCCGCTTCAATGGCCTGATTACGAGAACAGCCAATTTTTATAAATAAATTCAGAGCAAACTGGTGAAGCCGATCATAAGAATAGGTAGTCATGTATCAATATTTTTGGAATGGGTTTTTGTTTGAATTTTGTGAGATTTAATAATTTGTAGCAATGCACCTTCTTTCATGGCATAGGAGGAAATACGCGTGGTTTTTAGTCTCGTTTTTTTGAGGATGAATTCGATAAGTATAGAGGCTATTACAATCATATCTACTCTCAATTCAATCATTCCAGGAATTAAAAGGCGTTCTTCTTTTTTTTTCGCAATTATTTCTCTCAAAATTTGTAGCATTCCATTTTGTGAAATGGGAAGTTCAGTTTCCTTTTCTCGGGCATATCTGTTCATTTTCCTTTGATAAATTTCACTTAAGGTTTCAAAGCTTCCCGATGATCCAATTAGTGTTTTGGGGCTGTAGAGATCGCAGGCTTTAAATAGAGGTTGAAGATTTATTTCAAGATAGCTTTTGATGGTCGAAATTTCGGTAGTTGTAATTGGGTCATTTTTATGAAATTCTTCCATCAATCGTTGGCCACCTATTTCAAAGCTTTTCATCCAAATAGGCTCAAGCCCCTTTGAAATAATAAATTCAATGCTACCACCGCCTATATCCATAATTAAACATCTTTCAGCGTCAATATTCAACGCTGCACACACGCCGTTATGGATAAATGAAGCTTCTTCCATGCCTGAGATAATACGAGGTTCAATACCTACTTCTTTTTTGATTTTTTGCATGAGAAATTGCTGATTTTCAGCATTTCTTATGGCACTGGTTGCGAAGGCATAAATTTCATGGATATGGGCAGAATCAATCTGCTGTTTGAAGGATTTTAAAGCATTCAGGCAGCGATCAATAGCATTATCATTTATATTTCTTTGATTAATGCCATTGGCACCAATTTTCGCAGCAATCTTTTCTTTATGAAAGATCTCAAATGTTTCATTTTCAACCTTCACCAATAAAAGGTGGAAGGTATTAGTTCCCATGTCAATAATAGCTAGATTCATAGGTTAATGCTGCCTCACGAATCTAAACTTTTACTCAATAAAGACCTAATACATTTATTAATAATCCTTAATAACTTCTTAGTAATTAAGATGTTCATTATTGTTTTCGCAATATATTTGAGTTTATAAACTAAATTAATGTGGTTTTTAAGTAAAAAACTCATTTTTATGAGGATGAAACAACAAAAAGTAGCAATTGTCACTGCGGGTAGTAAAGGGATTGGTGCTGCATGTGCTAGACACCTTGCGTCTGAGGGCTATAAGCTTGTTTTGATGTCTCGATCAGACAGTTTGTTTGCCTTTTGTGATCAACTAAATGCTAGGCCCATACAAGGATCTATGAAAGAGGAGAATGATATTGTAAGATTAGTCGATTTCACATTTGAGAAGTATGGGAGGATTGATGCTGTGGTATGTAATACTGGTCATGCAAGCAAGGGGCCTTTATTTTCTCTAACCGATTCAGATTGGCACGAAGGGGTCAATTTATTGCTTATGAATGTAGTCAGATTGGCAAGGATGGTTGGCCCCATTATGGCAAAGCAAAAGGTAGGAGCCTTGGTTAACATTTCTACATTTGGTGCTAAAGAGCCCTCTTTATCCTTTCCTATTTCATCGGTAATAAGGGCTGCGGTATCTAGCTATTGTAAGTTATTTGCTTCGGAATTGGGTCACGCCAATGTGAGAATGAACAATATTCTTCCTGGATTTATTAATTCATATCCGGCAGATGAGCAAACTATTAATCAAATTCCAATGCTTCGGCAAGGAACCCCTACAGAGGTAGCTGAATTAGCTTCTTTTTTAGTATCAGATAAGGCTGCTTATATCACAGGTCAAGATTTCGTGATTGATGGTGGATTGACAAAATCAATTTAAAATAACTACTACTATGGATAAAAAAAGTAAAGACTTTTTATACAGATATCTTAACAATCCATCACCGACAGGTTTTGAAGAAGGGGGACAAAGAATATGGCTTGACTATATGCATCCATACATAGATGATTACATTTCTGATACATATGGAACTGTAGTGGGTGTAATCAATCCAAAGGCATCCTATAAGGTGGTTATTGAGGCGCATGCCGATGAAATTTCCTGGTTTGTAAATTATATAGACGATAAAGGCTATATATATGTTATCCGCAATGGAGGATCAGATCATCAGATTGCTCCCTCTATGCGTGTAAACCTTCATACACGTAAAAAGGGAATAGTAAAAGGAATCTTCGGTTGGCCTGCCATTCATGTTCGAAAGGATAAAGAAGATTCACCAACATTAAAAAATATTTTTGTTGATGTAGGAGCTAGTAGTAAAGCTGATGTCGAGGAAATGGGAATACATCCCGGCACTGTAATTACTTTCCATGATGAGTTGATGGAACTTGGAGAAAATTATTATACCGGCAGGGCTTTGGATAATAGAATAGGCGGTTTTATGATAGCAGAAGTCGTTAGAAGAATTAAAGAACAAAAGATCGAACTTCCTTTTGGTTTATATGCTGTTAATGCTGTTCAAGAGGAGATTGGATTACGTGGCGCAGAAATGATTTCTAGGCGAATTAAGCCGGATGTGGCTATTATAACGGATGTAACTCACGACACTAATTCGCCGATGTATGATAAAAAAAATAGTGGTGATATTACAATAGGTAAAGGCCCTACTTTATCTTATGCACCAGCTGTTCAACAAAATCTCAGAGATTTGATCGTCGAAGTAGCTGAAAAAAATGAGATTCCTTTCCAGCGATTGGCCTCCTCGAGATTTACAGGCACTGACACAGATGCTTTTGCATACTCGGGATTAGGAGTGGCTTCAGCTCTGATTTCATTACCTCTTAAATATATGCACACTACGGTTGAAACGGTGGCAAAAGTAGATGTTGAACATGTGATTAACTTGATTTTTGAGACTACCAAAACGATAGAGTCAGCCCAAGATTTTAGATCAATAAAATAATTAACAAGTTATTATATTAAAAGATTAATCGAGCTATAGGCCAATTGATTCATTCTTTTGAATTGATGTCTTTTGGAAACAAAATATTGATTGCAATTAATTTCGGAAAATATAGCTTATATACACCTTATTTTTTTAAGTAGTATCAGGAAAGAGCACTCATAAATATTCACATTTTAGCCATAATTATAGATCAAAAAAAACAGCCTGGATTTTATATTGAAATTTTACGAAAAATTTTCGAAAAATGTTAGATAGGCAATAAAATTATTGAGCAAAAACATTACCTATTAGTTGCGGAAAAAACCTTCCAGAAAAGAGTTGCTGTTTCCTTTTAGTCAATTTAGGAGAGGTATTTTGTATTATTCAATGAGAAAATTTGAGTATTATAAAATAGCCTTGGGTAATTATCGCGTGGATGTAATGGGAGCTTTAATTGTGAATATATTTTTTCAAGTCCATTTGGATCTGTGTCAGCGCGCGATAAGAACCAACTGTAAATTTTAATTTAATGAGCTCTTGTTATCGCTTCAATAGGACTGGATAACAGATTTTGCCCAGGCTCAGGGATGCTCTATTATTCCTTATAGTCTTTGCGGATTACAGAATTACCTAAATCGCGGAGAGATGAGGGGGTATTAATGGAGCTACAGTAGCTCTATCAAAATGGAAGAATTAGGCTTTTCGATCCTTCATAATCTTAAACTGCAGTTTCTTTTTGACAAAAAGTTGTGGAATACAGAAAGCACTAGAATATAATTGTGCTATGAATTTATTATTAAATAACAAAGTAGCTTTCGTTGCAGCATCAAGTCAAGGGCTTGGTTATGCTGTAGCAAAGGAATTGTTACAGGAGGGCTGTCATGTAATAATTTCAGGTAGAAAAATTAATAATTTAGAATATGCGGCGCAGACTCTATCTGATTTTGGAAAAGGCAAAATTTTGGCTTTGCCCGGAGATGTATCTGATGAAAAAGATTGCAATCGGATGATCAAAGCATCTCTGGATGAATTTGAGACCATAGATATTTTAATTACTAATTCAGGAGGACCCCCCTCGGGAAGTTTCGATCAATTTTCTTTAGATGATTGGGAAGCTGCATATCATTTGCTTTTAGGCAGTACCTTGGCCTTAATCAAGGGATTTTTACCTCAAATGAAGGCACAAAAATGGGGAAGAATTGTGGCCATTACCTCACAGGCAGTTAAGCAACCCGTCGATGGACTAATTCTTTCAAACAGTGTGCGTGCAGCAGTTTCAGGATTAATAAAAAGCCTTTCTAATGAACTAGGACCTTTTAACATAACGGTTAATAATCTCATGCCTGGTTCTACTGAAACGGGAAGATTAAAAAATTTGTTGAAGGCGAATCCCTCATTCAAAAATAGTATCAAAAATATACCTTTGGGACGTTTTGGTCAGCCACATGAATTTGCGGCAGCTGTTGCTTTTTTTGTCAGTGAACGGGCTAGTTATATAACAGGTACTTCTTTAGCTATCGACGGGGGGAGTATTAAAAATATTTTATAAATATTTATGAGATTGGAATCTCAATTGGTGTGAATAATAATAAAAGGATGTGATAAGCTCTGACGAAAACATTACATTCGAATTTGAAGTTTCTTTACATTTGGAGTTCCTTTTGGACTAATGTCCACGAAATAGACCCAGTCATATTCTGTCTCTTTCAAATTAGGATAGTCGGTTCCTGACAATACATTAATTAATTGAGGTGTAGTGTTTGAATGACCAACGATAATTACCGTTTCCCCCATATGTGTGTTTAATAGTTTTTGGGCAAATGAATCAAGTTCATCAGGATTATAATTTAATATTCCCAACTTTTTGGCTTTGGCCAATGGCTTAGCTGTATCAATCGACCTTCGGTAGGGGCTAGCATAAACTGCATCAATGTCGACAGCTTCGAATAGATGTACGAGTTCATTAGCTCGTTGCCAACCCTTTGTGGAAAGCTGTGGATCATTACTTGAGGATAGTATTTTTTCAGCATGTCTTATGAGAATAAAAGAAGCCGATTTTATTTGAGTAGGTTGACAAGAGTCAAAAATTTGAGAAAGTCCGAGAAAGAGTAATATCTTAATGAAGTAGTTTGAATTATTGTTACAAATATTTAGCATTCATTAAAGGTAATCCCTACAGATTTTAAATCCATCCAATATCTAGGATAAGATTTTTTAACTACATCTATGTTTTTTATTTTAAGGGGTTTAATCAGGCACACCGGAGCAAAAGACATGGCCATTCTATGATCATCATATGTTTCTATGGTTTCAATGTGCTCTGGAATGGTGCCCGGTATTAACTTCCAGTATTTATTTTCTTCATTTAAAAGACCCCCAATTTTAAGTAATTCTTTTTTCATGGCTAAGACTCGATCTGTTTCTTTTATTTTCAGGCTTTCAAGACCAGTCATGGTTAATTTAATTCCTTTGATGGCGGCTACTACCATTACTGTTTGAGCTAGATCTGGACAATTTTTAAAATCAAGGGTTTGATTTAATTCGGTCACCGGAATAGAATTCAGTTCAACTCCATCTGAGATAAATTCAGTTTCGACTCCCATTTTAGACATAATTTGAACAACGTTTTGATCTCCTTGAAAACTTCGAGAACGAAGTCCTCTAAGGATTATATTGCTTTCTTTATTCAAGGCAACCATGCTGTACCAGTAGCTTGCGCCCGACCAATCGCTTTCAATAGTATAAGATTGCCCTTCATATCGCTGTGATCTAATACTTATGGTTTGATTTTTCCAGGTACTTTTGATACCAAAGTGGTTCATGAGTGCTAAGGTCATATCTATGTAGGGTTTCGAAAAAATTTCACCGATTATTTCAATTGAAATACCATCGGGTAACATGGGACCTATCATGAGCAAGGCACTTATGTATTGACTACTGATATTACCTGGGATAATTATTTTTTGAGATTGAAAATTATTTTTTTGTCCGATAATGCGTAAAGGAGGGAATCCTTCCTCTTCGAGATAATCTATTTTGGTGCCCAACTTACGTAGGGCATCTACTAATGGTTTGATAGGTCGTTCTTTCATACGGTTAGACCCTGTAATTGTTTCTCCTGAGCCGGTAATAGCTAGGTAGGCGGTACAGAATCGCATTGTAGTCCCTGCATCAAGTACGTCCCAGACAGCTTGTTTCTCTAAGAGTAAACGTCGCATGGTTTGAGTATCACGAGCATCTGATAAATTTTTTAATTGTAATTTATTACCAGAGAGTGCATTCATAATCAATGTTCGGTTGCTTTCACTCTTTGAGGATGATAAAGTGATTTCGCCATTCAATGGCTGAGAATAGCGATCAAGTCTATAATTCATGATTTATCACAGTAAAACTAATAAAAGGTTAATCTTAAGGCTGAAAAATTTACAAATGACTTACTCAATTTAGATAAAAATTAATGGCATCTGCAATCTGATTATCCTTTACCTTAATGTCAAACAAACAACTTCCTGGTCCATTGATTAGTGAAAACATGACAGTGGAACCTTGATTTTTTTTATCTTGTCGCAATAATGACTTAAACTTATCAAAAGGAGGAAATAACGTTATGCGATCGAAAACCTGATCAATATAGTTTATCACTTGCCCAAAATACTTTTCTTCTATCAAACCTAAGTCGAGAGCTAACTTAGCTTCCATGATCATTCCAGCTGCGATAGCTTCTCCATGCAATAAATCTTTCTCAGTATCTAAATACCAGGATTCAATACTATGCCCAAGTGTATGTCCAAAGTTTAAAATTTTTCTCAAACCTGACTCATAGGGATCTTTTTCGATAACATCAGCTTTTATGAATACAGATTTTTTAATGAAATATTGCCAATCTGTAATTTCTGAAAAGAGGTTCATGCGGATATCTCTCCAGTAGTTGAGATCGTAGATAAGACCATGTTTAACGATTTCAGCAAAACCTGATTTAAGTTCTCGGCGGCAGAGTGTATTCAAAAATTCATCACAGATAATGATAGCATCAGGATCTTTAAATACACCAATGTGATTTTTGAATTGATTGAAATCAATACCTAATTTTCCACCAATACTTGCGTCAACTTGGGAAAGTAATGTTGTGGGGATATTGATAAATTGAATTCCTCTTTTAAAAGTAGCAGCTACAAAACCACCCATATCTCCGATTACACCACCGCCCAGATTAATGAGTAAGGATTTTCGAGTAAATTTAAAATCAGTCAACTGCTGCCAGATAATTTTACAGGTTTCAATATTTTTATTTTTTTCTCCACTTTTGATTTGAATCAATGGTGTTTCTTTGACCAATTGTAATTTAGGTAAACAGTGGACTAAAGTATTCTCGTCAACTAAAATGGCAATTCTATCAGGTTTGAAGAACTTGAGACAACTGTAAAGTTGCTTATTTACATTTTGGGTGAAATGTATGCTAGAAGGTACCTTTTTCATATTACAAAATTACATGTCTTTTTCATACTATGATTAACTCGAGTGATGAATCCTTAAGTCGTTTGTTATCTTTGTTTCCCAATCGCTAACGAGATGGTTATATGTCAGTGAATTTTGATGATACTAAAATTACTTTTCAATCTAAATCTACTTGGGAATTACAAGTATTAAAATTTATTTTTTCAGTTCTAAATAGGCCTTTTTTTGTATTTTTGGGCACTTCAATAATAAAATGGGCATTACAATTTCGACTACCTATTAAGGGGTTGATAAAGGCAATGCTTTTTAATCAATTTTGTGGAGGAGAAAATATACTAGGTTGTGAAAATAAAATTAATAAACTCAAAACATTTAATGTTAAAACTATTTTAGACTATTCGGTTGAAGGGCAAGAAAATGAACAAAGCTTTGATCATACCTTAAAAGAGACTTTTAAAGCCATTCAATTTGCCAATCAGCATGATGCCATTCCTTTTTGTGTATTAAAACTGACGGGGTTGGGCTCAAAATCTTTGATGACTAAAATTCAATTAGGTAAAGAACTATCTTTGGATGAGCAAAATCGATATAATAGATTCAGGGATCGTGGTTTTGAGGTCGCAGCTGAAATTTCAAAATTTAATCAGCGCTTACTGATTGATGCTGAGGAAAGTTGGTATCAAAATGTTGTAGATGCTTTCACATATGAATTAATGATTAAATATAATACCGAGATGGCGTTAGTTTATAATACATATCAGTTCTATCGTCATGATATGTTGGATAGAATGAAGGCAGGATTTGAAAATATAATTGCGTCAAAAGCGTATTTTGGAGCTAAAGTGGTACGAGGGGCTTATATGGAACAAGAACGTATTCGGTCGCAATCCTTAGGATATCTAGATCCGATTCAGTCCAACAAAGATGATACAGATAGAGATTTTAATGAAGGCGTGAAATTTATATTGGAAAATTTAAACTCTTGTTCAATTTGTTTGGGAACTCACAATGAAGCTTCGAGCAAAGATTTGGTCATATTAATTCAACAATATGGATATGAAAAGAATGATCCCAGAATATTTTTTGCTCAATTATTAGGAATGAGTGATAATATATCATTTAAATTATCCGACGAAGGTTACAATGTTGCCAAATATGTGCCTTATGGCCCAATAGAGCAGATTATGCCATATTTGTTTAGAAGGGCAAAGGAGAATACTTCAGTTCAAGGGCAAAGTAGTCGTGAGCTATTATTGATTAAAAAAGAAATAGAGAGAAGAAAATTAAAATTATAATGCAATTAAGTGAGCAAGAATTGATTCGAAGAAAGGCCAGGACCGATCTCATAAATATGAATATTGATCCATATCCTCCAGAGTTCTTTGAAATAACTACCACAAGTCGAGAAATTAAAGAAAAGTATAAAGATGAATTAGCCTCTTTTAATAATATATCTATTGCAGGACGTATCATGAGTCGACGCATAATGGGTTCCGCTTCTTTTGCTGAAATTCAAGACGATGAAGGCAGAATTCAAATTTATCTGCGTCGAGATGATTTATGTACAGGTGAGGATAAATCCTTATATAACGATGTTTTCAAGAAAAAGTTGGACATTGGGGATATTGTAGGCATTAAAGGATTTGTCTTCGTGACAAAAGTAGGAGAGATATCTATTCATGTTACCTCCTTCAAAATATTGACTAAATCTTTACGGCCTTTGCCCATAGTAAAAGAAACAGAAGATCCAGAGGGGAATAAGAAAATATGGGATGCTTTTACTGATCCTGAGCAAAGATATCGACAGCGATATTTAGACCTTATTGTAAATCCTCAAGTTAAAGAGACGTTTCGTAAACGAGCACTTTTGGTAAATACTATCCGAAATTTCTTGAATGAGAAGGGATATTTAGAGGTTGAAACACCAATTTTACAACCTATTTACGGCGGTGCAGCCGCAAAACCTTTTATAACCCATCACAATACATTAGACATGACTTTGTATTTGAGAATCGCTAATGAACTTTATCTAAAAAGACTAATTGTAGGTGGATTCGATGGAGTTTTTGAATTTGCAAAAGACTTTAGAAATGAAGGAATGTCGAGGTTTCACAATCCTGAATTTACACAGCTAGAGTTATATGTAGCCTATAAAGATTATTTTTGGATGATGAATTTAATGGAAGAGATTGTAGAGCAAATCGCCATTAAATTACATGGTGAAACTAAAATCACTGTAGGGGATCACGTTATAGATTTTCAAAGACCTTGGAAGCGATTTACAATGTTTGAAGCCATAGCCCATTTTACGGGTATTGATATTTCAAAAATGAACGAGGCGGCGTTGAGAGCTACGGCTCAATCCTTAGGAATTGCTACCGATGATACGATGGGATCTGGTAAATTAATTGATGAAATATTTGGAGAGCAGTGTGAATCAAAAATAATTCAACCCACTTTTATTATTGATTATCCAGAAGAAATGTCACCTTTGACTAAAAAACATCGTTCTAAACCAGGCTTAGTTGAACGCTTTGAGGCGATCTGCTACGGTAAAGAAATAATGAATGCCTATTCTGAGTTAAATGATCCTGTAGATCAACGAAAACGATTTGAAGATCAATTGGCACTTTCGGCACGAGGAGATGAGGAAGCTATGGCCTTAGATGAGGATTTTTTGCGTGCACTTGAATATGGCATGCCACCTACCTCAGGAGTTGGTTTAGGTATTGATCGCTTATCAATGATTATGACTAATGCAATATCAATACAAGATGTACTTTTTTTCCCACAAATGAGGCCCGAAAAAAAGGAAGACCAATCAACGGATAAAGAATTTATAGATCACGGTATCCCAGCGGTTTACCTTCCTTTATTGAGGAAAATAGGATTGAATACTCTGAGTCAATTAAGTGAATCTAATGTAAATAAACTGCATAATGATTTGTGTGGATTGCGTAAAAAGATGAAGTTAAAAAATTTGGAAAATCCAACCAAAGAGGCAGTTCAGCACTGGATTGAGATATCACAAAAATAGGGGTAAGACAAGGCAAACTAAATGATGAGAGATTTATCCTTTAGAGTAAAATACCGCATATGTTTCCATCCTCATCGATACCGATTTGCTCGGCAATAGGTGTTTCCGGTAATCTGTCATTCTGAGTATGTTGCTTGTGATGGAAATCAAAATCCGTACCAAAAGTTATCTTTATATCTCGTATGCTAAGTTCAAAATTTTTGGGTCGACTAAAAGGCTGTTGCTAATCGGTTATTAGCTTTACCTTTTTTGCCAAACGAATAAGTTGGTGGCTTAACTTTAATTATTGGTTCTTTAAATGGTATTTTCTATTTTGATGGTATAACTTATTTTTACTGTACCGTAAATGTTTTGGCGATAGCTGAAATATTATTTTTTATATTTGAATTTGAATTATATGTGGGTAAATAAAGTAATTTACAATTCTTGGCTTCTTCGACCCTCTCAGCCAGCTTTGTGGCACCCACACTACCAAGTGCATATCCGTTCTTAAAGATACTTCGATATCAATTGCCAGTATGGCTTTACTAATGGATAAGCACTGGGTTGCTATTTATTTTGAATTACTTAAAAACATCATATCCATGGCCTCAGTATATTTTTATGACAATTGGTTTATGATTAATTCGTTTTTTGAAAATGGTTCTACATTAATCGTTGTATATCATATGACTTGTATATTAATAGCGTGCCATTTTCACATACTATTTCAAGCAGAGCAAAAAGTTGTATTTTAATTTTATTGTTTTTCTCCTTTAAAAAAAATCTTGGAAACTTTTCCTTTTTTGAAGCTTCAGGTCTTGTAATAATGCTGATTTTGGTCTAATGATTAAGTTAAAGGATTGATTTCTTCCAAAAGGAATCCAATTGAAGCTTAATTGCCAGCAATGTAAATCACGGTTCACTCCGAGACTAGTTTGAGTAAATTTATTTTTTTCTAGGTCATAACCGGATCTAAAATTTATTTTGGTCTTTGGTGTCAGAGATAGATTTCCAGAAAAAGTTAACGTTTGTCTTATCGTCGATTCTAAGAGACCAGATTGATTGACATTTATAGAGTAAGAAATTCTTAGAGACCAAGGAATATTAAAATCAACATATTCATCTGGATTTTTATAAATATACTCTAAATCAGCTGCATCTTGTATATCTAATTCTTCAAGATTATTAATATCTTGATTGTTGATGTTTTGATCTATAAAATCTCCTCTGCTATTTTTGCTCTCTGTTTCGCTAGCTCCTTTTGCTTTCAAGTTTAAACTAATGGCAGTATTGAATCTAGATAAATTACCTAAACCTTGACCATTTTGCCATGAAAATCTATTAATTTTTTCCTGACGTGTGACCTTACCATCTTCATTAGTAGCTAAAGCATTATATATATAGGGATCAATTGTACCTCCAATATTAAAATTAAGCTTTCCCTTAAAAAAGCTGGTTCTTGTCGACAAATTAACATTAGATAAATTGAAGGAGTCAGCTGCAAAATTATATCCACTATTAATCGAAAAATTATCAAATAATTTAATTTTTTTATAACCAATACCAGTTGTGTCTTTTTTGTCTCGAACTTTGACTTCTAAATTATTTTGGAGACTAAAACTCATAGTTTTACTCATGTTGCCTCGAGGAGATCCATAAGCAAACTGATGATATTTTGACATTAGCACAGAATCTCCCCTTTCGTTTTTTTGTACCCACTCCCAAGGACTGTTTGAGCTATTGGTTATGTCAGGTGTGTAGCTAAAAGAAACAGCAGGTGTAACAACATGTCGTATGGCTTGTATATAACCGCCAGACTTAAAAAATCGAGTTCCATATATGATAGTGCTTAAAGACGCACCCGTATTCCATGAATGGGCTCGTGAAAATTTTTGTAGGGTATCGACTTGAACAGCTTCAAGTTCAGGTATGTAGTTATAATTAAGTTCTTTGGTATACCAATATTCTGTTAAATTGAAGTTAGGACTAAGATTTAATTTATTAAATAATTTAACTGAGGTTGCAATTGGTATCTTATGCTGACCTCCATTTTTTGCATTTTTAAAATCTAATTTCAATTCTTCCTCTTGATCTCCAGAAGTCGACGTTTGATTCGCTACTGTAAATGGGAAGTTAGCTTTAGCTGGTTTATTGGTAATCTCATTTTTTGCCACAAAATTATAGCTTAGACCTAATTTTTTGAGGATATCTAAATTTGATCCAGTTAGTTTTTTAAATGGGTATTGCCGATTGACATTGAGGGACAGTTCGGGCAGATTAAAAGTCATAACACCTGTTTGAACATTTTGTCGATGTCGCGCATTCATGGTTAAATTAATAGGAGCATTTGAAAATTTTTGGCGGTAAGAAATATTAGATGTAAACTGAGAACTGATACTTCTATTAAAATCACTAGTTGCTAAATTATTATTATTATTGTAGGTGGTCGTACCTGCCGAAATTGATGCACTGACACTTGAATTGCCTTTAGATAGGGGCTTCAAATTACCTCTTATCCAGAAATCATTACTGCTTAAACCACTCTCATTGTCAATAATATTTTTATTGTAACTAAAATTAAGACCTCCTGTAAAAACATACCTCTTTTTAAAATTAGTATTGAAAACGCCCCCATAACCTCCATTGGAGAAAACAGTTCCCGTGGCTCTGATATCCATATAATCATTGACATACCAATAATAACCTCCATCTCTTAGAAAAAATCCCCTTCTAGTCTCTTCTCCATAAGTGGGAACCAATATGCCTGATGTTTTTTCTTTAGGTTTTGGGAACATTCCAAAAGGGAACCATATGGGTGTTTTAATTTCACGAAACCTTAAATTGAAGGGTCCAGAGATTACATTGCGTTTGGTTACTTTAAGTTTTTTTGATTGAATATGAAAATGTGGATCACTGAGGTTACAAGTGCTGTACATGGCTTCTGAGATATACATTTCATTTCTTTCATTCTTTTTAACATCCTCGCCATGCATAAAAGCCCCCATTTGCTCCGTTATTACACCTCTGATTTGGGCTCTTTTCGTCTTTAAATTGTAGATAATAAAGTCGGTTTCGTAAATGGTGCCTTTTTCGGTGAAAATAGGTTTTCCTTGTTTTTTTCCGGCTGAATCTAGGCTATAGGTAGAAGTAAGGATTCTTTCAGTCATACTTATTTGGGTTTTATCAGAGTCCAATTCAATTTCTCCATAGTCAATATGACTTTCTCCAAAAAGTGTTAAATTACTAGACTTCAAATCAAAAAAAATAGAGTCTTGAGCATTATAATTTATTATGGTCTCTATTTCTCCGACAGGGACCTCGGGCTCAGTAATTAGCGATATGGCTGTGTCGTAGATAACCTCTGATTTTGACATATTGCTAATTATGCCTAATGAGTCTTGATTATTGTACAACACGGAATCACCAGATAAGGTATCTAAGACTTTCAGCGTAAATGTATCCTCCTTCAAACCCGTTTGTGCGATTAACGGAGTATAGGTTGACCAGGTTAAAACAAATCCTATTAGGAGACTTATTATGTACTTCAAGTTTGAATCAGATTTTGTTTTAACGAAAATTTTGCAATTTTTGTACTAAAATATCGTATTTGATATACAACCAATCGTCTAGCAGTGAGAAATATTGCGATATATTTTGTGATTTCGGTATCATTAATTTTAGTTTCTTTCCAAAGGGTTGGAATTAAACAATACAAAGTTAGGAAAATAGTTATTGATCCAGGGCATGGGGGTCGAGATCCCGGGACTCGTGGGTTATATTCAAATGAGAAAGATGTGGTTTTAAAAATTTCCTTGGAATTAAAGCGGATCATTAATGAGAATATGCCAGATATGCAAGTTATTCTGACTCGTTCGGATGATAGTTTCCCCTCGCTGACCGAGCGCTCGAGGATCGCTAATGATCTTGAAGCTGATTTATTTATTTCCATACACGCCAACTGGCTGAGTAATCCAAATGTTTCAGGCACCGAGACTTACGTCATGGGAACCCAAAATATTGGTCGAAATTTTGAAGTAGCTAAACGTGAAAATTCTGTTATTTTGCTAGAGGAAAATTATGAGGAAACTTATCAAGACTTTGATCCTAAATCGATTGAATCTTATATTCTGTTTTCTCTTGCCCAAAACGCTTTTCACGAAAAAAGTGTTCAATTTGCCAGATTAGTCGAGAAACAGTTCAAAGAGCGAGTAGGTAGAAGGAGTTTAGGCGTGAAACAATCCAGTCTTTATTT
>CACLDR010000005.1 GCA_902605755.1 uncultured Marinoscillum sp.
TGATATCTTAATAAATCTACCTATTAAGGTCAATTCGAAATGGGCAAGGCAGAAAGTTTAAGGTTTAATAATACATTGATTAATCAATAAAATTTTTTAATAAGTTACTTGGCCTGTTTGAGAAAATATATTTTTCTTATTCGAATGAATCATTTCCAAGGCCCCTTTGCCCCACTAAAAATTGCAATGAAAACAAAATTTTAAGCCTTTTAATGATTTAAAAAATTAGATAATTCGTCTCTTTCTTTTTAATTTTTTTTCGATCTAAAAGGAAGTAAATAATTTAGATTTAATGCACTACCAAAACCATCACTCTTTTACAATGAAATTCTTATATTTTCAGAATTTGAATTATAAAATTGAGCAAATATGATATTTAGTCCAAATAAAATACTGTCACACTTTATGGCAACTTCAAAAAGATATAAATAACATTCATACTCAACTTTGACAGAATATTCCGCTAAATGAGTAACATCGCGTGGGCAGCATTATTATTGACATGTCAGTGTATGTAGAGGTTAAGTGCTTTTATATTCAAAACTTGAGATTTGGTAAGCTTTTAATTGTACCCATCGAAATAGGTATTTAAATGATCTTCAGACCCTCCGGAGTCTTAACATGTACAAAAAAGAAGTTAAAGACTATTTAACTTGATATTATTGGATCAGAGCTCAATAAAGAAATTTTTATTCTATTTCTTCGGGTAACATTTTTGTGGGAATTCTACTATTCATAACTCGAAACCACATGGGTGGAATCAATGCCAAAAGCATAGCAGCAGGATAACCAAAAGGAAGCTGTGGGCTCTCCTCTTTGTGTTCCAATACTTGATATTTCTTATTTGACTTGAAATGGTGATCACTATGCCGGGTCAGTTCATATAAAACTATCCGGCCCATAATATGGTTTGAATTCCAAGAGTGAAGAGCAGTAATCCGTTCATATTTCCCCGAAGGCAACGCTGCCCTTAGCAACCCATAATGTTCGATGTAATTGATGGTTTCTAAAAACAAAAAAGAACTAGTTCCAATAATCAGTGCTGTTAGCATACCATCAGAACCCAAATAGGCAAAAATAACCCCCAAATAAACACCTTGAAACAGTAAATAAAACAGCATATCGTTTTCAAAAGAAAAAAATGATTTTTGTTTACTTGAAAGCAAACGAAATTGAATTTTCCAGGCATTTATGTATTGATTGATAACCGAACTGATCCAAAAAGAATAAAGCGGTTGGTTGTATCTTGCCGTGGCCGGATCATCAGAGGTTGCCATATTCTTGTGATGTCCATAGTTGTGCTCAAGAAAAAAATGCATATATAAGCAAGGCATATACAGCAACTTTGATAATGTACGTTCAAACCTTGATAGTCGATGACCAAGTTCATGAGCCACATTAATGGCATTAGTAGCCAACAAAATTCCCAGAGAAGACAAAATTCCTACCCTTTCATACGTTGCGAAAACTTCTTGATTTAAAATCAATAATCCATAGCTAAGCAAACCAAAAACAATGGGCACATTAAGGTAAAGCATTAAATCAAAAAGTTTATTTTTAAGTCTACCTTTTATTTCTTGATCAGAATAAATGGTGTTAGGCTGATTCGACAGCCATTCTATTAGAGGAATAATCACGAAGGCGTAAAAAACTGAACTATAAGACCATATCCCATGAAAATATATAGAAAAAAAAGTGCTCAAAGGTATGCTGTAGGCAAACAAATATTTTAAATCGCGCATAACTGCTAAAAGTTATGGTAAATTACAAAAAAACTGCCCTTTTACAAAATCTTAACTGTATATCAATAAACCATGAATGATATTTCAATAAATATTTACTGTGCAAAAGTGATATTATTTATTTAAATGTGAAAATAAACTACTTCTGTAGTAATATGAAACTCATCCGCCAATACTTTTTTTTCAATCCTGCTAGGTTATTCTTTCACAACTTTTTGCCAAAATGATTTAAAAAAACAAAAAAAATTATCCCCCGTATCCCAAAAAAACATCGAATCTTTATTTCGGTAAAGATCTAATTGCCTGGCCTAGTTTCAATGGCGGAGACTTACTCAAAATAAATTCCCTTAACTCTTTAGAATACCCAGCCACAGTTACAACTCATAGTTTAAATTATGAGGATAAATATACTTCGAAGAGTTTTAATCAGCGGCGAAACGGGATAATAGAATCTTGGTGGATGAAACCCGGCTCAGGTCCTTGGAATGAAAAGCCCTTTTAGGGCATAAAATATGAACAACCTAAACATAATTTTAAGCCGTTTATCGATGACCATTTGAGATAGAAATGTGGATATTCCTTTGTTATGGAAATACCCAAAAGCTACTCCAAATCTAAGAAATATCCATTGATTATTTACCTTCACGGCAGTAACAAAACAAAACCCGAACATTTTATTTTAAGAGACTACACCCGAAAAAAATTTAACATGTCGGAAAGTGATCCCTATTTATTTTTAACACCAATTCGGTTAAAAATAGATTGGGATGCTAAGAATATATTCGAAGTTATTAAGGATATCAAAGAAAACGTTAACGTTGATGAAACTAGAATCTACGTTACTGGTCTGAGTATGGGAGATCGAAGGACGTTCATAGTAGCTGCTCGACAGCTAGATACCTTTACCTCCACATAATGGCCCCTTTAACTACCTTCCATTACCAGAAAAATAAAGATATTCCTGTATGGATGAGTCATGAAACATCAATAGGATTTCTTCATATGACTTGGCTAAAAATTGCTGATACACTACACACATATAGTGCAAATATCGAATTTTACAGGCAAGAAAATATAGGACATTGGGGATGGAACTCAGTAAATAGTGATTCTAGCACTATCATTTGGCTAATGTCATGGACTAATCCCCAAACCCCAAAAAAATAAAGATGACAATACCCCTTATAGTTTTACAATTGAGTGATGAAATGTAACCTCATAAATACCTAATATTACCTCAAACCAGTCATTACTTAACCTTTAATATTAAGTTTGTTTGGTAAAAATGAGCATAAGATCTATATTTCGCCATAATGATTTTTTCATTTTTTTTATACATCTCATTAAAGACATATTAAATACCAAATACCAGCTATACCAGTCTAAGAAAGGTATGAGAACTTACCCACTTATTGCTCTCTTTTTTTATCTCTTCCCTAACGTTAATGACGATTCTGATCAAAATTTTAACCCACTGTAAAGGGAATCGGCAATAACAAAATAAATATACCCAAATTTAGCAATTTAATGATAGTAGCTACCTCCAACCAAATAATGCTTTCAACCAATAAAAATTCTACTCACCCGCTCACTGATACTAGTAAGAATTTCATAAGGAATGGTTTGTGCCCAATTTGCCAAGTTTTCAATGGTAGGATTTTCCCCAAAAACAATTACTCTATCCCCTTCCGAGCAGTTTAAACCTGTGACATCAAGCATTGTCATATCCATACAGATGTTCCCGATAGTTGGTACATTATGATTATGTACATCCATAAAACCCCTACCCCTACCGAAGACTCTTCCATAGCCATCAGCATAACCAATAGGTACAATGGCTATCTTAACATCGCGTTTGGCGCGTCCGTCCGTGCCATAGCCTATATGCTCCCCCTTTTTAACTTTTTTTATTTGGGAAATTCTTGTCTTCAAAACGCTTACTTGCGCCAGATTCATGGATCCTGAAGGATCAAAGCCATACAGACCAATACCCAATCGTACCATATCAAATTGATATTCGGGAAATCGAATTATGGCCGAAGAGTTGCAAGCACATTTAAGCGGCGGATGAGTTTGCCCTTCGGTCAGTATATCATAAGTTTGCTTAAAAATCTGTCCCTGATTGTGGGTAAAATCATCCTCCGAAGGCATGTCAGCCATAGAAAAATGCGTAAAAATCCCTGCGACCTCTACAGTCCCTACTGAAAGCAACCGCTTAATTTCATATACCTCACTAGGGTCAAACCCTAAACGATGCATTCCGGTATCTATTTTTAAATGAATTTTGGGTTTGGAGACCAAAGTCAGAACCTGTTTTAAGCCAGCTAAATTATAAATTTCAGGCTCCAATTCATAATCCCTAAAAATTTCCAATTGATCTAAATCTGGATTCATGACCATAATCGGGGTCTCTATTCCATTTTTTCTAAGCGCTATAGCCTCATCTAAATAAGCCACACCTAAATAATCAATGTGATGAAATTGCAGGACATTGGCTATTTCAAGACTGCCTCCTCCATAGCCAAAAGCTTTAACCATGACCATTATTTTTGTCTTTTCGAACAACCGTTGCTTGTATTGATTTAGGTTTTGAACAATACCTTCCAATCGAATCTCCAATTGGGTTCGGTGCTTTTTGGCTTCTAATCGATCAATAATTCGTTCTAATGAAAACTTTCTTGCACCTTTAACTAAAATCATCTCATCTTGAAATTTAGGTAGCTCCAATAAAAAATCTGACAATGTGAGATAAGCAACAGTAGGTATATCAAAATTATTTTGAAATCCTGCAATTTGTTTACCGATAGTAAACAGACGATTTATTTTTTGGCTGACCATTAATTCATTCACTTTTTGATAAAGATGTGCATCGGTCAAACCAGACTGCTGAATGTCTGTTAAAATAATAGTTTTGATTTGCCGCTGCCTCTGTTGTTTCAGGAAATCAAGTGCAACAGTTAGGCCCTGAAAATCGTTATTATAAGTATCATCAATCAAATAACATCCATTGATCCCCTTTTTGATTTCTAATCTCATTTCCAGAGTTTTGAGTTTATCCAACCCGTTCTGAAGAATCTTTTGATTCAATCCACAAAGTATCCCAACTGTAAGGGCATGCAGGGCATTTTCTATCCAAATTTGAAAAGAAAAAGGAAATTGAAAAGTATACCAAACCCCTCGATATTGAAGAGATACCTTATTTTTTGAAAGCTCATAGTAAAAGCATGCTTCCGGGTCCGTTGTTGACCAATCAAATATGCGATCGGAATACAACTCTTTTAAATGATCGAAAACCTCGTTATGATCCCGTCGACAAACAATTTGCTGTGTGCTTACAAACAATTTTGCTTTTTCATCAATTTTATTTGCTAAATCTTTAAATCCATGATCATGAGCTTCTCCAATATTTGTAAAGATACCCATGGTTGGTTGAAGAATTTTTTGCAAGCATTCCATTTCTCCTTGTTGTGAGATCCCCGCTTCAAAAACTCCAATTTGATGATGCGCTGACAGATCCCATACCGAAAGAGGTACACCAATCTGTGAATTAAAACTCTGGGGACTTTTAGCCACTACAAACTTTTCCGAAAGAAGCGCAGCTAACCATTCCTTCACCAAGGTTTTGGCATTGCTTCCAGTAATTGCAATCAAAGGTATAGGATTATGAGCGACCGCCCATCTTCCCAAATCTTGTAAACAAGCCCTACTTGAGGTAGTCAAAAAAATATTAGCTTTAGGATAAAGATTTATATTAATGAATCTCTCAACGACGAAACAACGCACACCTCGGGTATAAAGCTCAGAAATAAAATAATGTCCATCTGCTCGAGGTCCGATCATAGCAACGAAAAGCAATCCCTCATAGAGAGAAATTAGGCGCGAATCATAGCCCAATCGGGTAATCATGACATCTGAATGCCTACAAAGTTCTTTTCCTTCGCTTTTCTTAACCAACTGTGACCATAGAATTTTCATAACATCAGTTCCATCTCATATTGATCAATATTATTAACCAATCCTATTTTTCCTAGAAATTGAAGCATCCCCTTAGCTGTAGAAGGGACATTCATCAAGGTCAGCGATCGTTGACAATCCTGCTGGACATATTTAAGTAAAGTAGTTCCTACTCCCTGCCTTCTATAATCCTTACGTACCCCCAACTGTGATACCATTCCCAAATGTCTTTGAAAAATTACGTAGCCAATTAAAGTTTGCCCCCGATAGCTCTCGATCAATTTTTCATATTTCCAATTGGAATTTAAACGGTCATTGGCATCTAAAAATGAGGGTGAAAAATCAACAAATGACTTAAATCGATCTAATTTAAAATCCTGGGTTTCCCGATAAATTAGATCTTTCAATCCCAAATTCGAAGGAACAAATCCTTTATAACAATGGAGTAGTCTTTTTTTTTGAAATCCCATGACCCCATATAGTTTCAATGCACTCAAGTTGGTGGTAATAACCTCAAGCAAAATTCTTTTTGCCCCACATTCCCTTAAACGTGGCATTAAATTTTTATATATTTTTTGAATGATCCCCTTTCCTCGATATGCAGATACAATACCCGTACCTCCGTTATAAATAGTATCTATGCCTTGAAAATAGGCTCGACTATGTAACATAAAACCAATAAGCTCTCCATCGTTTAGCATCACACCACTGATTTCTCCATTAATCCGCAGTTTTTCTAACATTCTGATCGAAAAGTCATCATATGATAGCTTTAGAGGGGCATTAGCTTGAGTAAATGTCCGTTTAAAACAATTAAAAAGGTCACGGAGTAATACTGGTTGATAATATTTAAAATATAGGGACACAATTAATAGAATATGGAAATATTGATAAAGTAAACAAAAAATATTGCCAACTCCTTCAAAACAAGAAGGAAACCCGCCTAGACATCGGAGAAATATATGGAATCAAATCACTTTTTTTAAATCTTTTATAGTCATTCAAAATTTTCGGAAAAAACCACTTTAAAGATAATATCTGTCAGAATCATTTTAATTTCTTATCCTATTAGCGCTCGATTATTTAGATTTGATTTTAGAAGAAAAAGTCGTTTGACCTTTCTTTTATATATAATAATGGGAAGTTAGCTCAGTTGGTTTAGAGCACCGCCTTGACAGGGCGGGGGTCGCTGGTTCGAATCCAGTACTTCCCACATCTCAAATCAAATTCTACATAAACTTTAAATTACATTTTTTTGTTAAAAACGGTTAATCGGACGTGCTTAAAATAGTTATATATCTATTTTTGGGTGTGAGTAAAAATAGATTAGGTTGGATAATTGCCCTGATGAGTGTTTCGCTAACTGGACTCATTGCATTTCAATGGTACTGGATTAACACCGTAATTACTGGAAATCGTGATCATTTTGAACGCGATGTAATGTCGGCCTTATCAAATGTAACCCAGAAATTGGAACAACAAGAAGCTTTGTTTTATGTCAATCGACAAATGGAAAACTTTTCCGCTCAAGCCCAGTCAAGGAGATTTCACCCCTTTAAATTTCAAAAAAATTCAAGCCCAAATGAACACTCTGTACCTCAAAAGAAAGAAAAAATTACATCTAAAGACAGTCTTTCTAACACAGGAAGCTTCAAATTCTCTTTTGAAATGTTAGGTACCCCTATACGTTCTAATAAAGTGGGGGAAGTCCTCTTTGATGTGCTTAAATCTAATATCAATAATATTAAAATTGCCTACCCTAAAAATGCCTCTGAAACTGACATCCCCAATTCTAACCTGAAAAAAATTTTAGAAAAAATATCCAATAAATCTAATATGATGATGGACCTTTTAGAGGAACTAATGTTGCCTAAAATTGGACTGACTAATCGATTTGATCCAAACCAGTTAGACTCTCTTCTTAATACGGAACTAAAGAAAAAAAGTATCAATATCCCCTATGATTATGCCATCATCAACCCACGCTCAGGAAGATTAATTGAAATAAGTAAAGAATACTCAAATGAACGTTTGTTGCAAAGTCACTTCAAAACGAATTTATTCCCCAACGATGTCACCAACGAACCTAATCTATTGGTCATAGATTTTCCAGATCAAGAAAAGTACCTTATGAGTAAAATATGGTTCCCTTTATCTAGTTCAGCTTTGTTAATTCTCATTATTTTAGTTTGCTTCGGCTATGCCATTTTTACTATTATCAGGCAAAAAAATATCTCAGTGATGAAAACCGATTTCATGAACAATATGACCCACGAATTCAAAACGCCACTTTCCACCATAGGATTGGCAATTGAAGCTCTACTTGACCCAACAATACCACAAAAGGATTCCATGAAAATGAAATATTTAGGCATTATTTCGGATGAAAATAAACGCCTAGAAAGTCAAGTAGCTGATGTTTTACAAATGGCACAACTTGATAAAAACGAATTGAAATTAGATTTAATAACCGTAAATCTGCATACTATTATAAAGCAAGCGGTAGACAAAATTTCTATTCAATTAGATCGCAAATCAGGAAATCTCAAATTAGCCTTAAATGCCGCCCAATTCAAATTAAAAGGGGACGAGGCTTACCTCCTAGGCATTCTTCTTAATTTATTAGATAATGCCCTAAAATATTCAAATGATGCCCCCAATATCATCATCCGAACACAAAACATCAAAGGTCAGCTCGTCTGCTCCATCAAGGATCACGGTATGGGCATGACGAAAGAATCCCAAAGAAGTATTTTTCAGAAATTTTATCGTGTGGCTAGTGGAAATGTGCATAATATTAAAGGTTTTGGTCTTGGTCTAGCTTATGTTAAAGAAATCGTTAAGTTGCATCATGGTAGTATAGAAGTAGAAAGTGAACTTAAAAAAGGAAGTACCTTTATAATTAAATTTCCCTTGGAAGATGAATAATACTAGAATTTTGGTGGTTGAAGATGATGTTAATCTTGGCCAAATACTTCAGGAATATTTAAGATTAAAAGGATTTATTACCACATTATCCAAGGATGGTGACGCTGGTCTCACTGCTTTTTATGAAGGTTTTTATGACCTTTGTTTGCTAGATTTAATGATGCCAAAAAAAGACGGATTTTCACTTGCTAAAGACATCAGAGCTGTGAATGCTGATATTCCAATCATTTTTTTAACAGCTAAAACTATGAAAGAAGATGTCTTGAAGGGATTTCAGATAGGTGGAGATGATTATGTGACCAAACCATTCAGCATGGAAGAATTATTGTTGAGAATTCATGCCATATTACGACGATCTAGTTCCAAAAAATCTGCAGAGTTTCCAAAAGAATATGTTATAGGAAACATTCGTTACCATTATGACGAAAACACGTTATTCATCGATCAAAAAAACATCTCCCTAACGACCAAAGAAAATGAATTGATGAAATTATTTTTAGAAAACTTAAATCAAACCGTAGATAGAACCTTAGCTTTGAAACGGATTTGGAAAAACGACAGCTATTTCAATGCTCGAAGTATGGATGTATACATTGCCAAGCTTCGTAAATATCTTCAATTAACCGATATACTTAAAATTATCACTATTCACGGAGAAGGGTTTAAATTGATTCAAGTAGTCTAACTAGCTTCTAACTTATTATTGGTGCAATCAAATATTAAATTTTTTATCTCAAGCAAATTGTAAATTATCCGTTAATGGAAATCATCCCTTCGATACTAATTCATAAAGGTAAAACGACGAGATTAGTTAACGGTAATTTTAAAAAAGAAAAAATATATAAATTAAGTCCACTCGATCTTGCCCAAAAATTTGAAAGTATAGGTATCAATAAACTACATTTAATTGACCTAGATGGTGCTAAAAAAGGGCATATCGTAAATTACCCAACCCTTGAGACGATTGCAGGCCATACTTCCCTAAAAATAAATTTTACCGGTGGCTTACACACCGATGGAGATGTCAGCAAAGCCTTTGAATTCGGCGCGGACAGCATCACAGTCTCAACAGTTGCTATCTATTATCCAGAATTATTCAAAGCTTGGATAATTTCTTATGGGCGAGAAAAAATAATGCTAGGTGCAGATAGTTTAGACCATCAAATTAGGATAGGGGGATGGTTAAAGAAAACGAAAATTGATCTTTTTAAACACATAGCATACTATTATGAGAAAGGTCTAAAATATGTCAAAACTACGGATATTTCTAGAGAGGCCTCACTTAATGGCCCCCCAATGGAATTATATCAAGAACTCCTCACAGAATTTCCTAACCTTAGCATATTAGCCAAAGGTGGTGTTCGTGATCTTTCGGATATAACAGCACTAAAAAAAATTGGTATGCACAGTGTGATTTTCGGTACCTCTTTTTATGAAGGTCGTATTACTCTTAAGGAACTAAGTGATTTTATTGCTTACAGTCATTAGTCGACACTGAGACCCTTAAGTCTCTCTTGGCTTCTGTTTTCATATTTATGCTTATAAATAAAATAAAATACAAAATTGTACTTGATTAATGAATTGTATGATGAGTCAGCAAAATTCATTTGACTCCTTTGCCGTTCTCCTTTTTTCTCATCATCCACCTTCTCTTTCAAATCCTTGTTTTTGGACGAAGGATCTATCCCATGAGCCTCATACAACAGGTCATAAAAACTTTTAATTTCTTCAGTGTAGGGGTTGGACGCCTTTACAGAATGGGATATGAAAAGCACTAAACAAGCCATTATCCCAAAACATTGTTTAAATTTCATAGCGGCCAATACAGAATTTAAAATAAAATAAACAATTTTCGTAACAGTTCATAGGATTGATCTCTTTTTTTACTGAATTATACAACTATCCAGATCACTTTGACATTATTACCTTGGAATTACAGGTGTAAAATACAAACATAAATGAGCAATAACAAATATCATCACAAAACAGGTTTAGGTACAGAAAGTTGACTTAAGAAAATATATCTGCAATATCATCAATGAAAATACTCAAAACAGATTATTTACCATATCTTAAATAAACCTTTTAAGTAGCTTTTGTGGGTATTATAGAATAACTGGGGGAACACAGTACACTATTTTCGAATGAATTTATATTACTCAACAGATATATTTAAAAAAATCTTATTAATGCTCTGTCTATCGTGTCTTGGCATCCTAAGGTCGGAAAAATTTACAGGCAAATAAAAAGCGACTGCCAACAAAAAAGCTACCAATTAAGTAAGTGGCTGATAATGAATTTAGCCCCACTAGGGCTAAAGGGATAGTACAAATATTTTATTACTCTTGAGGTTTGCAAAAATTATTCTCTCAATTACAAATTCCGGCAAACAATTCATTACTTGCCTTTAACTCTGTCATGTTTGCAACATTCAACATAACCAAATTGCCTGTGTCTTCTTCTTCCATTTTCATTTCTTCACAAAACTTTACTCCGTTAAACTCAGCAAAAAAGGATTTATAATCAAACTAACAGGAGAACAGTTCCTACATGTCTTCAGCATTATCATTAATGAAGCCAGATAATATAAATGTTTCGTTAATCAATATTGTAAATATCAATTTTTTATAATTTTCATTTTACATACAAAATAAATTAAATTGATTTATAAGAGACATTCGAGTAGGTAATAGTTACAATATTAATATCACAAGTTTTATGAATAATATTAATTTTTAAAACAGTAAAATAACTGATAAGAGATAAGTAGATACAAATGTAATTTTTGACATTGAAAAGCAGCTAACTAATTAGCCGCTTTTAAAGGGTGGAAGACCGGACTCGAACCGGCGACCTCCTGAACCACAATCAGGCGTTCTAACCAACTGAACTACAACCACCATTTATTAAGAGGTAAATTTAATCTATTAATAGAGATATTAAATATTTTAAGGATTAAAAGATAGACGCTTACCTTTTATTCTCTCATTAAATTGACCTGAATCATACGCAAGATGTCCAGACACAAAGGTTTTTTCTACTTTGGAACGGAATAAAGTGCCCTCAAATGGACTCCAACCGCATTTGGCAAGTATGTTATTCGTAGCCACTCGCCAAGGAAAATTTAAATCCACAATGGCCAAATCCGCAAAGTAACCTTCACGAATGAACCCTCTTTGCTGAACCTTATAACAAACTGCTACGGAGTGACTCATTTTTTCTACGATTTGCTCTAGTGAAATTTTACCTTGATGATAAAATTCCAACATCGCCACTAAACTGTGCTGAATCAATGGCCCTCCTGAGGGTGCGATCTTATAAATCTGATTTTTTTCTTGCCATGTATGCGGAGCGTGATCTGTAGCAATTACATCAATTTTGTTCGATAAAAGACCATCCCAGATTTGGGCCCTATCAATGGAGGTCTTGACGGCAGGATTCCACTTAATCAATGTCCCTTTTTGGTTATAATCTTCATCACTGAACCAAAGATGATGAATACATGCTTCTGCTGTAATCTTCTTAGCTGACAATGGAATATCACTTTGAAATAATTTCAGCTCCCTGCCAGTAGATATATGAAGAACATGAAGTCTAGTACCATGTTTTCTTGCCAGACTGACGGCACGTGATGAGGAAAGATAACACGCCTCAGCTGATCTTATGTTGGGATGTTGTTCAAAGGGAATCTCCTGACCGTATTTTTTAAGGGCATTTGCCATATTGTTTCTGATAGTCAACTCGTCTTCACAATGTGTTGCAATCAACATGGGTACACGACTGAAAATACGTTCTAAGGTCTGATTGTCATCTACCAACATATCCCCAGTGGAAGAGCCCATGAAAACCTTAACCCCACAAACCTGTAAAGAATTTGTTTTCAAGACTTCTTCTAAATTATCATTTGAAGCCCCCATGTAAAATGAATAGTTGGCCAAACTCCTTTTTTTCCCTATTTCGTATTTATCTTCCAGTAAGGTCTGAGTCAATGTTTGGGGTTGTACATTGGGCATTTCCATAAAAGAAGTTACGCCTCCTGCAACAGCCGCTTTAGCTTCTGTGTAAATCTCTCCCTTGTGAGTGAGCCCAGGTTCACGGAAATGCACCTGGTCATCGATCACTCCAGGAAATAAATGTTTACCATAGGCATTAATTTCCTTATAATTCATCTTGGGCTCCAACAATTCCCCGATCTGCTTGATACACTCATTTCTAATCAGTATATCCTTACACGAAACTGTTCCCTCATTTACAAGGGTTCCAGCCTTAATCAAATAAGTTTCACTCATCTAGGATATTTCTTTCCACATATTTTGTAAAACTACAACTAAATCTTAGGGAATGGTCAACGAAGTCATTCTTATTCAACTTTCATATAATACCCCCCTAAGCATTTATTTTTTATCCCTTCATTTTAAAAAAATATTTACTTTTTTTGATTCAAAATTAGCCATAGAGCAAGTTTTTTTCTCACAAAGACAAACGCATTGAACAAGTCATCAATACTCATCGCACTTTTTGAGAAGAAAATGTGTTTATATAATAAATTTGCCAAAAAAAAAAAAGTCCATTAAATTAAGAAAATGATTATCGATTTAAACGACAGAGATTCTTTTCAGCACCGTCACAACGGCCCTTCAAAAAAAGAAATTGAAAAGATGTTAACTGTCATTGGAGCAAGTTCTATAGAAACAATAATTTCCGAAACGCTTCCATCATCCATACGATCTGAACAGAAACTGACTTTGCCAGCCGCCAAAAGTGAATACAACTATATCAAGGACCTCAAAATAACGGCACAAAAAAACACGATAGCTAACTCCTTCATTGGTCAAGGTTATTACAACACCGTTGTCCCCCCAATCATTCAGCGAAACATCCTAGAAAACCCTGGATGGTATACGGCTTACACTCCATATCAAGCTGAAATTGCACAGGGAAGGCTAGAAGCTCTAATTAACTTTCAAACAGTGATTGTTGAGCTCACCGGCATGGAAATTGCAAATGCTTCCCTTTTAGATGAGGCTACCGCTGCTGCAGAGGCCGTTTCGATGCTTGTACAAACACGATCAAAGCATAAAAAAGAAGCCAACAAACTTTTAGTAGACAAAAGTATTTTTCCGCAAACTCTTGAAGTATTAACTACAAGAATGGAACCAGCTAATATCGAAATAAGATGTTTAGATTTATCAAAAGCAGATTTATCAGATTCCTCAGTATTTGGTGTTTATGTTCAATACCCAAATAATGAAGGAAGATTAGTGGATTGGCATCTCTTCAGTAAAAAAGCTAAATCTAATAATGTAAAGATTGCCGTTGGTACCGATTTATTAGCATTAACCTTGTTTACTCCACCAGGTCACTGGGGAGCCGACGTGGTTATAGGCACTTCGCAGCGCCTTGGAGTGCCTATGGGTTTTGGCGGGCCTCATGCAGCTTTTTTTGCTACGAAAGAAATTTATAAAAGGAACATTCCAGGAAGAATTATCGGCGTTTCCAAGGACCGTGAAGGCAATAGAGCTTACCGAATGGCTTTGCAAACAAGAGAACAACATATAAGAAGAGAAAAAGCGACTTCCAACATTTGTACTGCACAAGTACTCTTAGCTGTTATGGCTGGTATGTATGCTGTCTATCATGGTCCAAAAGGCCTCAAAAAAATCGCACTTAAAATACATAGTCTAGCTAAGTCTTTCGAAAAAGGACTTCACGAAATCGGTATTGCTACTTTAGAATACCCCTTCTTTGATACTGTTTATTTTGCAGTAACTGATGCCAAAAAACTGCGTAAGCTAGCTGAACAACAAAATCTAAATTTTCGGTTCCATCAAAAAAATAACTTAAGCATTTCGTTTGACGAAACTCATGACCAGTCGGATTTAATTAAGGTACTCTCGGTAGTTGCTCAATCTATGGATCATGAAGTCCCATCAGTTACCGCGTCTTTCGAGATCACTCTTGATAATTTCTTCGAAAGGAAACAACCTTTTTTAGAACATGAGATTTTTAACAATTACCATTCGGAACATGAGATGTTGCGTTATATAAAGCGTTTAGAAAACAAAGATTTATCATTGGTCCATTCCATGATACCATTAGGATCTTGTACTATGAAACTAAATGCCACCACCGAAATGCTCCCCGTAACCTGGCCAGAGTTTAGTCAAATTCATCCTTTTGCTCCGGAACACCAAACTCGAGGATATCAAATTTTAATAGAAGAGCTACACGGGTGGTTATCGGAAATCACAGGTTTTGCAGGTGTTTCTTTCCAACCCAATAGCGGAGCACAAGGAGAATATACTGGATTAATGGTTATCCGTCAATACCATTTTAATAACGGTGACTCGCAAAGAAAAGTTGCTTTAATCCCTTCCTCTGCCCACGGAACAAATCCTGCAAGCGCAATAATGGCAGGCATGCAGGTGATTATAATTAAATGTGATCCTGAAGGTAACATTGACTTAGCTGATTTAGAAGAGAAAGTCATTAAGCACAGTCAAAACCTTGCCGTTCTCATGATCACTTATCCTTCCACACATGGAGTTTTTGAGCAGTCTATAATAAGAATTTGTGCCTTGATACACGAAAATGGTGGACAAGTTTACATGGATGGTGCCAATATGAATGCCCAAGTGGGGCTCACTTCACCCGGTAAAATTGGTGCCGACGTCTGTCATCTCAATTTACATAAAACTTTTTGCATCCCCCATGGAGGTGGCGGCCCCGGAATGGGACCCATTGGCGTAGCTCAGCACCTGGTAGATTTTCTGCCACACAGAGGGGATAAAAGTATCAGCTCAATCTCTGCTGCCAAATTCGGAAGTGCTAGCATATTGCCTATATCTCATGCTTACATTGCCATGATGGGCAGTGAAGGTTTAGCAGCTGCTACTAAGCTGGCCATTATAAATGCGAATTATATAGGGCAAAGGTTAGCCGACCATTATCCAATCCTTTACAAAGGAAATAATGAACGCAATGCGCACGAACTGATCATTGATTGCCGCCATTTTAAAGAGGTAGGTATCGAAGTAGAGGACATTGCCAAAAGGCTAATAGATTATGGCTATCATGCACCCACCGTATCTTTTCCAGTAGCAGGCACCATGATGATTGAACCCACTGAAAGTGAAACCAAAAAAGAATTAGATCAATTTTGCGACGTAATGATTTCCCTACGCTCTGAGATTGCCGAAATTGAGAATGGTTTAGTTGATACTAAAGATAATGTTCTCAAGAATGCACCCCATACCCAAAGAGTAGTCCTTGATGAGTCATGGAAACATACCTATACAAGAGAAAAGGCAGTTTTTCCAATCGCAGGGCAAAGATTTCACAAGTTTTGGCCCTCTGTAAGCAGAATAGATAGTGCCTTTGGTGACAGAAATTTGGTCTGCAGTTGCCGTCCTGTTAAAAACTA
Organism: uncultured Marinoscillum sp.; assembly: GCA_902605755.1. Lineage (GTDB taxonomy): Bacteria > Bacteroidota > Bacteroidia > Cytophagales > Cyclobacteriaceae > UBA4465. Next base: position 16,048 of record CACLDR010000005.1, read on the forward strand.
TGAAGATACGCCAATCAGTTCATAATCGATCAAAAAGCCAATTTCCCATACATTAATAGCACTTATCTAAAATAAATGTTCCTTCAACCCGATTTAAAGAATCATAATCCGCTTCCATATAGGCGTTAATGCGACCCTGATTAACTCCCATCACTTCAATAAAACCTGAAGTAGCATAATAACTTTCATCTGTGATCCCTGGTAAATGGAAGATTATAGAAACCTCTGAAGGTACTTGGTAAAAGCCCTCCTTGAAAGGAAACTGAACAGAAATATAGCCTCTCGATGAAAAGTTGATGAGGCAAGGGTCCTCTTCAACCTGATCTTCACTAAACAACTTATTATCATATAAATCAGTAGTAGCAACTGGTTGAGCCTTTCCGTACTGATAACGGTAAAATAATCCAGCAATTTTCCCCTCCAAAAGAGATGATTGGACGTTGGTCGTATTACAATGGTAAAAGAGAATCATCCCTAAAAAAAACGCTTTCAACAACTTATTCATGACATTTTAAAGATAACATGCTTTCGATTGTCCTTTTGCTTGGGGAAATGGGTAATTTCAGTTAAATCGATCACATTGTGGTTGTCTATAATGATTAAAGCCGTACTTCGAGTTCCATAAGTGGGCATCTCGATAAAAATAGAAGATAAAGCACGCTCCATCTCTTGCGTAATTCCCGTATCCGGAAGCAATTCATCCTTAAATGTATGTTTGTCCATCATTAAGTTTAGTAATTCTTCCTTATCAAATTCTTTTTCAATAGTCAATTTGAACCGTTCTTTTAATGCTTCTAATTTAGGCCAAGAAGTATTTAAACTGGCATTACACAATCCATGAATTCCTGGAGACACCTGATTAATGATCCCCACTTGATTATTGAAATGGAATAAAGTATCCTTCTTTCTGGTCAAAAGATTATATCCATTATACATCCTTCTTTGATTAAGTAACTTCTGCATATATGCTTCACTTGTTTGGGGGGACTTCAAAAAATCTATCGTTAAGGATCCTCTGCTTTTAGCATGAGGTTGTACAATCGACATCCTGACGTTTGTCACGGCTGCAAAAGCACCCAAACGATTCATAGCCAGCCAAGTGCCTCCAGCTCTCAAATCGCGACCCCCTATAAGATCAGCCTCCGTTTCCCAAAATCCTAGCTGCTGAGTAGGTCTTTCATAATACTCATCCCGATTGGCCAATAAAATAAATGGATATTTGGGATGAGTATAGTGAGCAAATACAATCAAGCACATATATTTAAGCTCTTTATGAAATCATTGTACCAATACATCGTCAACTATCTGCATGAATATTTTGATTTGAAACTATATACAAGCATTTTATGCTTTTTACTTGTTTTCATCATTATCAATTATAACCTTGACTTTGAGACCAAATATATCAAGACCATCTCAAACGTTTGGATGAGATCCTCGATAATGTCTCTTTTTCACGGTTTTCCTTTTTTAGCTACCGCATTGCTACTCAATTTTTTTGAAAAAAGTCATAAATGGCAGAAAGACCCTCAATTTTGGATTACCTTTTTATTGGGATTTTTGATTATTGGTCTCTCTCGGGGTGTCCACTGGGGAATTTTATTGCGATGGACCATGGCAACTGAAGATTGGTTCCTTCTTAGATCAAGTATTAATTGGACCTTGAAATTTATAATGGTTATCATTTTTTTTGGTGCTTTTTATCATAATTTTGACACTTCTTTGGGACATTTTTATGGTTTCACTTTTCGAAAATTTTATGTTACCCCTTATTTACTGTTACTGGGAATTGCCATTGTATTTATCATTATTGGCTCTTTTTTTAGTGATCTTCAAAACTATTATCCACGATATAAAGTTGCCCATGGCTTATCCTTTGCTGAACATCACCATATTCCCACGTGGGTTTCCATTCTTATCTATGAAGCTACGTACGCTACTAGTTTTATTACTGTAGAATTCATTTTTAGAGGATTTTTAATCTACGCTTTTACTAAATATTTTGGTTCTTATGCCATATTACCTATGGTTACTACTTATTGCTTTTTACACTTTGGAAAACCTGCTATAGAGACACTTAGTTCAATTATTGGTGGTTATATCTTAGGTATCATCGCCCTTAAAAATAAAAACATATGGGGAGGTGTTATGGTCCATGTGGGTGTGGCTTGGTCTATGGAATTATTTGGATATATGCAGACAAGATTCTAGAGTTAGTTATAAATTTGAGTTATGGAGTTTAATATAATTTTATTGTTACTTTTTGGAATGGGCGCAGGCGTTGCTATCGGATATTTAACTACCTTGATAAGATATAAAAAATCTACTTCGGATGAGCAAAAAGCTCAGTTACAGCTCAAAATGGAGCTAGCCCGGACCATTTCACTAGAAAAAAATTTACAAGAATTAGATCATTTACTTAAAATTGAGCGAACAAAAACTGAAAAATTAAATACTGAAAATGCAACTCTATCTGCCAATTTCTTGAATCTTCAAAAAAAATTAGACACAGAGAAAAAAGAATTAGGTGAACTTCAAAATAAATTTTCATTAGAATTTAAAAATCTTGCCAACGATATTTTTGAAGAAAAATCAAAAAGATTCACAGATCAAAATAAGAATAATTTAGGTGAAATTCTTACTCCTTTAAAAGAACGTATTCAAAAATTTGAACAGCAAGTCACTTTAAATAACAAAGAGAGCATCCAATGGAATACGGCACTTCAAGAGCAATTAAAAAATATGGCCACTCTGAATAAGCAAATGACCACAGAAACTGAAAATCTTACCCGAGCACTGAAAGGAGATGCCAAAGCACAAGGAAATTGGGGAGAAATACTACTGGAATCTATTTTAGAGAAAGTAGGTCTAACAAAAAATGTGCATTATTTCAAAGAACATAATTTAAAAACAGAGAGCGGTAGTAATCAACGATTGGATTATATACTCAAACTCCCAGACGACAAGTGCTTAGTAATTGATTCTAAAGTTTCATTAACGGCCTATGCTCGATACACCGAAGCGGAGGAAAATGAAAAAAAAGTAGAACAGCTAAAACTTCATATGGACAGTATACTTACGCATATCAAGACTCTAAGTGCTAGAAACTATCAAAATTTACATCAAATCAAGCAACCTGATTATGTAATGATGTTTGTGGCCAACGAACCTGCGCTTGTAATTGCCTTGCAACAAGATATCCAGCTTTATGAAAAGGCCTTGGACAAAAATATTGTATTAGTCTCTACCAGTACCTTACTAGCAACACTTAGGACGATATCTTATATCTGGAAACAGGATTCTCAAACAAAAAATACAATAGAGATTGCAAGACAAGCAGGAGCCATGTACGATAAATTTAGCGCTTTTACAGATGACCTAATAAAAGTGGGTAGTAATCTCAAAACTACACAATCCAATTATGAGGACGCCATGAAAAAACTTAGTGAGGGAAAAGGCAACTTAGTCAACCGAGCTGAAAATCTCAAAAAACTGGGTGCTAAATCTACTAAAAATTTGGACTCTAGAATGATTTCGAGGGCAAATGATAAAAATACAGATCTCCCTTCTCCAAATTTGTTTGCAAACTAAAACCCCAAATTATAACTTAGTACTTTGTAATTAATTATGGAATTAACTGCTGAAAATAAATTGAAAAAACTGATCGTAGTCGGAGATCGTGTTTTAATCAAACCTTTAAAAGAATCTGACAAAACGGCCAGTGGTATTTTGCTTCCTCCGGGTGTAAGAGAAAAGGAAAAAATTCAAACGGGTTTTATTGTAAAAGTTGGCCCTGGATATCCAATCCCCATACCTTTAGATGAAGATGACGCCTGGAAACAAGAAGAAGATCAAATGAAATACGTCCCTTTGCAAGCCAAACAAGGAGATAAAGCAATTTTTCTTCAAAACGGGGCATTCGAGGTGGTATATGAAAACGAAAAATATTTCATCGTTTCACAAGCTTCCATACTTATGCTCGAGCGCGAAGAAGATTTATTTTAATGAGCAACAACCTTTCATAAACTTTCTTAAATTATGTTACATTAGGATTTTTAATAGCAAAAATTCAAACATTAATCTGCCAAATAGCCCAATCTGAGCAACGAAACAACCCTTTACGTAGCGGCACAATTTTGTTATGAAATCCTTAATCAAGCACCATTAATAAGAAAAGATGACCTCTAATACTAACATCACCGGTTCGAAATAATCCATCTATAAATTCAAGTCGGACTTTTATAAAAAATTTCCCATAAGCTCGAAATAAAGTTGAAAAAGTTTATTTCCCAACTCGGATGCTAAATAATTTAGGTCAAATTCAAATCAAAATAGTTGAAACGCCCATTGTCTTAAAGTTTTTTAGAATTAAAAAACAGTATTTGCACCAGGATATAAGACTGCTTGTATCTCTCGCCATTGAATCAGCTTGATATTGTTTTGATTGAGCAAATCCTGAAACTTTCTACTTGATACGATCTGATAATCTTGCTCACGCCATTTGGCTCCATAAGATTCGCGATCTTTAGTGATAGCATTCATTTCCTCATCATTAAAAGCCAAATGTACCAAAAGCTGATTGAGACCTGGTTTGATAAATGAAAGAACATCTAAATAATACTTTTCCATTTCATTTAATTCTATTCCTTTTAAGGCCATGAACATTTGGTCTACAATTACTACGTGTGGGGGCAAAGGGAATTGTTCATCAAAATGCGGAGCCAAAAGTTTTGGTATAAATACAGGTATTTGATTTTGATGTCCTACTTCTATGTACGTTCTTAAAAATTCTGGATCGAAAAATAAGGTACCTTCATGACTGTCCAAATGTGTCGGCGCAATACCCAAAGTACGTGCATAGTCAATTTGAGCCTGTAATTCAACCTTTATTTGGGAATTACTAGCCTCTTTAATAACCGTTACATTATTTTGATGCAGAAAGCCTTCCTTATCTAAAAGAGTCCCGATCTCATCAGCAGATGCAACTCCGGTCCATTTGTAACCGATCCATTCCGAAGTAAAAGTTAAATGAAGCCCCAAATCTATCTGTGGATTATCAAGATAATAAGCGGCTACTTCTTCGGCAAAAGGTGATGGCATCATAACACTAGCCGAACTCACAAATCCCTTTGAAAGTGCCTCAAAAGAGGCTTTATTGACCGACCGTGCCAGACCTAAATCATCGGCATGTATAATTAGTAACTTATCTGAAGTCGTATAACCTAGTTTTTGCGCTAAATTTTCGTACTGCTTCAGGGGTCGGTCTGAGTGAAAAATAAAGTTATAAATTAATCGAATATCATAAATAGGAATTTCATTGAAATAGAAAAATAATCTTAACCCGCCCCAAGCCATGATAGCAAGTAGCAACAGTCCAAGCCAAAATCTAAATAAAATACGTCTTATTTTATTTTTCATCCTGATTGATTAAAACTAAAATACAACATTTATTGGCAAATAGCAGTAGTAATAGCTTTTTCATCTATTAAACCCCTTATGCTTTCGCCTTCGTTCTAAGGAGTATAATTAAAGTATAAACAATCCTCTTAAATAAAAGTATAAGCCTGAAAGATAAATATAATCTGAAAATAAAGCCTAATAGCCAGCACAACTTTATGCTCACATTTTGCTAGAGTTTTTTGGAAACATTAACAAGAGAATTACCAACAATATTATAATAGTATAACTCCGATCTTTTCGTAATAATATATTTCAACCCTACTTAAAGCCATATTCGTTAATCCTTCAACAAAACCCACTAAAAAGTCCGTTAGCATCAAATAAGATAAAAAAATAACTGCTCAAAAGTTATTGAAAACTAAAATAAAAGCACCTTAAGGCAAAGTTTGAAATCAATAGCGGTTGGGTTTATTCCATTCGCTATGTTTATTTAAACGTTTAAATTACTGAAGGAAGGTCTTTCGGATTAGCTTTCTCATGATTTCGGTCAAAAAGTTGTAAAATTAAAATGATTTTAACTCAGCAATGAGCTCGGCCCAAAGAGTTAGTAAGAATTTAATCGAGATCCCCAGCACACGGTTTTGTCTATAGTGAAATTGAGAATCTCATTACTTCAGTATGATGAAAAAATATCAACCGATCATTATTTCTAAAGGGCCAATCGTCTTAAGGAAACCCATAAGCTCCTGTGATTCGAAATTAATCCTGAGTTGAAATGCTGAAGCTCTTATTTTAAATATTGCCATGAATATAATGTTTTTGAAGATTTAGAAGTGATTTGATTATTATAAAGGGAATTAAAATAAATATATCTAGACCAACTATTCGATTAAGAGTAATTAAATTAATTTTAAATATGTATTTAATCCCCTTAGATGAAATATAATTGAAGCATTGCTTGCATTCACAATCCAATATCTATTTAATTAATTTAGAAAAATGATCTGAATAAATTAATACAACCATTAAAACTTCATGGAAAATACAAAAAGGTATGAAGATTAAATCTGTAAAAAGCTGGAAAGAAAATTTTGGATTACTTCGGCCCTATACCATTGCTTCTAAAGGTACTAGATATGATGTTTCCAATATCATTGTAGAAATTTCCTTGGAGAATGGAATAAAAGGATTAGGTGCTTCTGCACCCACCGAAATAGATGAGGGAGAGACTTTTGCAAAGTGTGAAACCGTATTGCGTGAAGATAATTTGAAATGGCTAATTGGAAGGGAGATTGAATCTTTAGATAAAATAAGTACAGATCTTCGCAATCGAATGTTCATGACACCGGCAGCTCGTGCAGGAATCGACATTGCATTATATGATGCCTTTGCTTTATTTAACAATGTCCCATTAGTTGACCTTTTAGGCCGTCAATATGAAGCCTTACCGACTTCAATAACTATAGGTATTAAATCCATAGAAGAATCTTTAGAGGAGGCTCATGAGTATGGAAGAAGAGGTTTTAAAATCATCAAACTGAAAACGGGCGCTTCTGTTGAAGAAGATGTAGCACGAATAACTAAATTGAGAGAAAGCATTGGTCAATCTATTGCTATCAGGGTTGATGCTAATCAAGGTTATGATACAAATGATTACAAAAAATTCATAAAAGATACGCAAGAGCTTAATGTTGAGTTTGTTGAGCAGCCATTTCCGAAAAAAAATATCGACCAAATGCGTAGTTTGGAGGAAAAATATAAATCCCTTGTTGCAGCAGATGAAAGTTTACAAAACGAAGAGGATGCGGCCTTAATAGCAACCCCCCCTAAGGCCTGTGGAATTTTTAACATCAAATTAATGAAGAGTGGTGGCATTTATTCGGCTATGAAAATTGCTACTATAGCCAATAAAGCTAATATTGATTTAATGTGGGGCTGTATGGATGAAAGCAGAATCAGTATTGCTGCCGGGCTTCATACTGCATTCGCTTGTCCAAACACAAAGTATATTGATTTAGATGGTAGTTTAGATTTGGCCAGAGATTTAGTTTCAGGCGGTTTTGAAATCAAAGACGGGATTATGCGGACCCTTAACGCTCCTGGGTTGGGGGTTAAAATGCTTTCTTAATTAGAATTAAATATAATTAACATATAATTAGACATTGATTTTTTAAAATTATTCATTCAAAGTATTTAAATCTAATGTGAATTTATCTCGTTTTTTTACTAGGGACTAATGATCATTTCCTATTCTAAAATTAAAACCAATTTAATTTCAACAAATATTTAATAAGCTAAGGCATTTTTTATTAATTCAATCATAGCTCAGAGCTCTTATAAATTTACTCCCATATATACTCCTCTATTTTGACGATTGTCCTCTAAAAAATTAATAACTGCCCCATCATTCCATGATAACTTGTATTGGCCAAGTCACAATTTCTGTTCAAAATAGAGTAAATAAAAATTAAGCTTATTCGTTCAATTTATAGAAAGATTACAACTACTAAAATTTCATACTACACCAAATTATACCGAAGCGCCTTCAATAAGATGCAAATATAATTGTCATTGTTGCGATATTTATATAGTAAAAACATAAAACTTGATGAACGTCTATTTATCCCTATCCAAAATTCAAAATATTTTACTTTCTATTCCTTTCAGCAAATTCCTTTGCAAAATATGTCAAGATAATATCGGCCCCTGATCGCTTGATGGCGGTCAAAGACTCCTGCATGGCTCGCTCGCCATCTATCCATCCCTTTTGTGAGGCAGCCTTAATCATAGAATATTGTCCAGACACATTATACCCTGCAACTGGAAGTGGAAAATTTTCTTTAAAATCACTGATAATATCTAAGTAGGTCAATGCTGGTTTAACCATCAATATATCAGCCCCTTCTTCGTAATCAAGCTGTGCCTCAACCAGGGCCTCTTCACGGTTGGCAGGATCCATTTGATAAGTCTTTTTGTCACCGAACTTAGGTGCTGAATCTAATGCATCTCGAAAAGGACCATAAAAGGCACTGGCATACTTAGCCGTGTAGGACATAATGCCTACCTCCTGAAAACCTTGTTGATCCAAAAGTTCACGTAAATAACCAACACGGCCATCCATCATATCTGATGGCCCAATCATATCGATCCCTGTCTCCGCCTGTGCAAGTGCCATTTTCCCCAAAATCTTTAAAGTTGCATCATTAAGTATTTTGCCATCTCTGACCAAGCCATCATGTCCGTCACTGCTGTAGGGGTCCATAGCGATGTCGGTGATGATATGGGATTCAGGTAACCTTGATTTAATTTCTTTAAGTGTCCTTAGATAAAAGGAATCTTCACGATACCCTTCAATGGCCTTTGGAGTTTTATTCTTCTCTGAAACAATAGGAAACACATCAAATGACCTAATACCCAAACCCATGCAATATTCTATCTCTTTAAGCATTAAGTCTGAAGTCAGCCGATAAATGCCCGGCATAGATATCACTTCTTGTTTCTGATTATAACCTTCAATCAAAAACAAGGGAAATATCAGGTCATCGGTTGTGACCTGTGTCTGTCGTATCAAAGATCTGATTCCTTCAGTCTTACGGTTTCTTCTAGGTCTTCTAAGCATGATTACAAAGATAATTAATCAATTGAGTTGAACATAATTAAGATTGAAACATCATTATTAAAGCTGCCAAAATAGTCATGACAATGATAAAACGACGATAAATTTGCTCAGAAATACGTTTAACAATCTGAGCCCCAAAAAAAGATCCGAAGGCAATAAATGGCAATACCAATGAATCCAAAAATAACGAACTCCAGGTAATGGTTTCCCAACTGTAAACATGGAAAGGTACCTTTGCCAAATTGATAATTAAAAAAAACCAAGCTGCTGTTCCAATAAACTGGTTTTTTAATAAATCCAAAGACAGTAAATAGACAGCCATAACAGAACCAGCCAAATTACCCACCATTGTTGTAAATCCTGCAGCTAATCCCAGACAAGCTATCAATAACCTATTCTGTAAGATCATTTGGCTTTGGTACCTTTCATTAAATATCATGATCCCAGTACTCAAAAAAATGATACTAGCCATCACTTGACGAAATACCACATCATCAATAAATATTCCTACATAAGCTCCTAGTAACACTCCTACAAAAGCAAAAGGCAACACAAGATTCAAATATTTCCATTGGGCATACCTATGATAATGATAAACAGCCATTAAATCTCCTAAAATGAGAATTGGCAGCATTATACCACTCGAAGTCCTTCCACCAAAACCAATAGCAAGCAAAGGTACAGCAACCATCCCCGCCCCGTGAATCCCCGTTTTTGCCATACCCACCAATATACCAACCATAACCAATACAAACATTTGCTGATGGTTCAGACTAAAATTAAAAAGGTCCATCATATCTTTGGCCGAACATTATCTTTTCATGACCTCCATTTTTAAACTGTAAGGCAATTACAAATACAGAAATTAACCAAAATTAAACCCTATAATAGTTTGTTTAATGATTTGCAAGCAATGATTTAATTGCTCCTCGGTAATGACCAAAGGAGGCGCAAATCGAATTATATTGCCATGAGTAGGTTTAGCTAATAATCCATTCTCCTTTAGAGACAAACAAAGATCCCATGCAGTGGTACTCTCTTCAGTATCATTAATTACCAAAGCATTAAGTAATCCTTTGCCCCGGACTGTTTGAATCATTTGATGAGTCGAAACAAAATCAGTCAATTCCTTACGAAACAAATCTCCAAGTATTTGAGAGTTTTGCGCAAGATTTTCATCAATCACAACTCCTAAGGCAGCTTGTGCCACCTTGCAAGCCAACGGATTGCCTCCATAAGTTGAGCCATGTTCACCTGGCTTTATGGTCAGCATGACCTCATCATCAGCCAATATTGCTGACACAGGAAGAATGCCTCCAGAAATAGCCTTCCCTAGTATCAAAATATCCGGTCTTGCGTCTTCATAATCACAAGCCAACATTTTACCCGTCCTTGCTATTCCCGTTTGCACCTCATCAGCTATAAACAAGATATTGTACTGCGTGCACAATGCCCTGACACCTGCAAGATAACCTGGGTCTGGTACTACCACACCTGCTTCTCCTTGAATCGGCTCAACCATAAAGGCGGCTATCGTTGGGTCTTGAAGTTTTTGCTCCAAAGCTTTTAAATCATTATAAGGAATGAGCTCATAACCAGGCATATAAGGACCAAATCCCTTATAAGACAACGGATCATCAGAACTACTAATTGCCGCCAAAGTTCGCCCCCAAAAATTCCCTTGTGCAAAAATAATTTTAGCCTGATTTTCGGGAATTCCTTTATGCTCATATCCCCACTTTCTCGCTAGCTTATTGGCTGTCTCTCCGCCCTCCACCCCTGTATTCATCGGCAACACTTTGTCGTAGTTAAATAAATTAGTGATGAATTGTTCATATTCACCCAATACATCATTATAAAATGCACGAGAAGTTAAGGTCAAAATTGCCGCCTGATCTGTTAAAGCTTTTAAAATCTTTGGATGACAATGGCCTTGATTCACAGCCGAATAAGCAGATAAAAAATCAAAATACTCTTTACCTTCTACATCCCAAACCTTTGCCCCAAGCCCTTTAGCTAAAACTACGGGTAAAGGGTGGTAATTATGTGCCCCATGCTGTGCTTCAAGAAGTATAAGCATATCACTTTTTGTTGTGCTTTCTATCATAAATTCTAAAATTTTTTATTGGGAACCAATTCATGTGTTCCGCAGTTGCTGTAAAGTTACGAGATATTAAGAAATTGACATCAAACAAAAAAAAGAAGAAAGAATTTTCTACAGAAGAAGCGGATTATTATTTTAGCAAAGAAGGATTTGTAATCTTAACGGCATCATTTCTCATGAGACGGGGTTTTTGCTGTAATTCTGAATGCAAAAATTGCCCCTATCCAACAAAATAAAAAAAATGTGATCTTAGCATTTGGTAATAAAACTATTATAATGATATTTGCAATTCGTTTTTAAAAAGCGCGTTAATTATGTCAAAAGTTTGCGATATTACAGGCAAAAGAGCAAGAAGCGGAAATAATGTCTCCAAAGCCAACAACAGGACCAAAAGAAAATTTTTCCCCAATCTCCACAAAAAAAAGTTTTATGTACCTGAGCAGGATACATGGATCACACTTAAAGTGTCATCAACCGCGCTACGTACGATCAACAAAAATGGTATCAATGCTGTGCTCAGACAAGCAAAAATTAATGGCAGCAAATTAATTTAAAAATAAGAAAATGGCCAAAAAAGGTAACAGAGTACAAGTGATTATGGAGTGTACAGAGCATAAAGCTTCGGGTAAATCCGGCACCTCCCGCTACATCACTACTAAAAATAGGAAAAATACTCCTGAAAGACTGGAAATCAAGAAATACAATCCCATTCTCAGAAAGCAAACTATTCACAAAGAAATTAAATAGTCATGGCAAAGAAGGTAGTAGCAACATTGAAACAACCCGGAGGTGCAAAATATGCCAAAGTTATTAGATCTGTAAAAACTGCTAGTGGTGCCTACTCTTTCAAAGAAGAGATGGTCGCAGAGGCAGACGTTAAGAAAGTTTTGGCTAAGTAAATAAGACCTGTGTCCATTAAAAAAGTCGACCATAATGGTCGACTTTTTTTATAAATCCTATCGAAAACTCCACGAATTAAATTTAATATGAAATTATTTAATATTTTTTCAAAAAAAGGAAAAGAAAGTCTAGAAAAAAGCTTAGGAAAGTCAAAAAAAAGTTTTTTAAATAAGCTAAATAAAGCTATTATCGGAAAATCTAGTGTAGATGAAGCCGTTTTAGATAATCTTGAAGAGGTACTTATCAATTCCGATGTAGGTGTAAAGACAACCCTCAAGATTATTAATAAAATTGAAGCGCGTGTAGCAAAAGATAAATACGTCTCTACTTCTGAACTTAATAAAATATTAAAAAATGAAATTTCCCGTTTACTTACAGAAAACAACACTACTGACAATTCCTCTTTTGAAGTCCCTATAGTCGAAGGGCCTTATGTAATTTTAGTCGTCGGCGTAAATGGTGTTGGTAAAACCACGACAATTGGAAAATTAGCTGCACAATTTAAGGCCCTTAATAAACAAGTTATTTTAGGTGCTTCAGATACTTTTCGAGCTGCCGCTGTCGATCAGCTAATTTTATGGGGCAAAAAAGTAAACGTACCTGTCGTTTCAAAGGGCATGAATACAGATCCTGCTGCTGTTGCTTATGAAGCAGTCAAAAAAGCTAAAGAGGAAGGCGCAGATGTAGTAATCATCGATACAGCCGGCAGATTACATACCAAAATAAATCTCATGAATGAATTGGGTAAAATTAAGAGTGTTATTAAGAAATTCGTTCCAGACGCCCCTCATGAAGTCCTACTGATTCTTGACGGAAGCACAGGCCAAAACGCGTTTATTCAAGCTTCAGAATTTACCAAAGCAACTGAAGTAAGTGCCTTGGCAGTGACTAAATTAGATGGTACTGCCAAAGGAGGTGTCGTTATAGGAATATCTGATCAATTTAAAATCCCTGTAAAATACATTGGTATAGGAGAAGGAATTGAACACTTACAGGTATTCAATAAAAGGACATTCGTAGATACCTTTTTTGAAAAATAATCAGATCTTACACTGACAGTTACCCTAATCTTTCAAAGCTAGTTTTTAAAAACATCCTCGACAACAACTTTCCCTTTTTACCTTAAAGGTCTCATCTGTTTCTTAAGGAATCTGGACTGTTAACAAATAAATAGCTCTCAGGCCTTAAATTAAAATGTAATGTTCCAAAATCTCGAATTACAGTTACCTCAGTACATATCCCATTTTCATATCGATAATAATTCTCTCCTTTAGGTGAGGTCAGCAGATAATAATGAGATTCGACCTCTTCAAAATTCAAATAAGTCGCAAAATATTGAGAAAAGACGAGCTGTTTATTTTTTGGTTCCTCAAAATGGATTTTAGCAGCGGAATAAGTAATTGTTTCAAAAGGCATACTTTGGTGCCTCTCCTTAGTTCGGAGTACATAGCCCGCCTCTTTTTTAAAAATATTATAAGTCAATTTCTTCGATCCATTCAAACTACTAAACCCTTCTCCCTGAATCAACACACCATCCTCAAAAATTTCTTTTAACATATATTTTACCTCCAATTCTATGAGAATTTTATATTTTACTTCAGTTATATTTTCATAGATAACTTCACTCGAAGTCTTAATCCGAGTGACTGTCATTTTACCTATTTCTTTCTTGGCCTTAAATACACTATAACTAAGGAGTTGTGCTTGACAAGGCGATGAGCAAAGAAATAAAAACAAAATTATTATAAATTTCAATGTTAAAATAAAGTTAAATAAGTTATAAGGTTGATCAACTTATAACTGTTTCTATAGGTTTTAAAGGAATATTAATATACGTTCTTTGGCTTATATTTACTTTTCACAAAAATTTCATGATGATTACGATTGTTCATCAATTCTTGCATAGTGCTTTCGGTCACATCCATATAATTTTTGACAATTTGCCATCCAATCCAAGCACCTACTCTACCTGGACATTCATTACCCAATTCTATTGTTTTTGGTCGCTCTCCAAGGATTTTTTTCTTCGTAAATTCATCTGTCACATAGAGCCATTCTTTTTCGATAATTCGAGACCAAATTAATTCTTGATAGGCATATACATCTCGAATTTCCTTTGATGTAAATCCTAATATTAAGTCATCTGGGGTACAAGGCATGATACTTCCAAGTAAATAATAAATCTTCCCATAATCAACCATTTCAGACAACAAGGTTTCCTCATCTCCACTGGAACAATAATCTGCAATAAAAAATTTCAAAATAGTTGGTACCATATATTTAGCTTCGTACCTCCTTAAAATATACCGCGGAACTTCTTTGGGCCTATAAGACGCCTTCTCACCAATAAAAAAATCCAAGCCGATAATTATGTAATCTTTAGAAATGGCCAAATCATTATACAATCCACTCACAATAGTTTGTATTTTGGGCACCCTAACCTCAGGAAAATAATATTTCAGCAAACCTAAAGAGGTATTCATCTTCTCTTCAAATAAGAGCTGTTCAAAGGCTTCATTTGCCTCTCTAAAAAGGGTATCTATAAACTCATTTTGTACCAAGCCGAAAATGCGCTCGGCTAATATTTTTTCATTAGTATACTCATTGAGATGAAATATCCTAGTAGCTATCTCTCCATGATTTTGAAGAAATATTTCGACATCATGTATATCTTGAGAATTAAATAGCTCTTTTTCAAGCCTATTTACCGCAATTTTTACCTCTGGAAACTCCCCATCGGGATGATATCGACAGGGATCTTCACTGCACCCAATTAAGAAAAGAAAAACAAACAGTAGACAAACTATCCTCATAAATAGTATTTTTGGAGAAAATTAATATAATTCCAATGAGAAAGTTACTTCTTTTCCTATCATTTGTTTTAATTGGATCCCTTGCTTGCTTTTCGCAAACCAAACTCGGATTGAAATTTTCCCCCTTATTTTCATCTCACAAAATCTCGTTAAAGTCGGATCAATTAGACATCTCCTCAGGAAAAACTTCTACAAGAATGTCCATAGGGCTTATTATAGATCATCCTCTTACCGAAACTTAC
Organism: uncultured Marinoscillum sp.; assembly: GCA_902605755.1. GTDB lineage: Bacteria > Bacteroidota > Bacteroidia > Cytophagales > Cyclobacteriaceae > UBA4465. The sequence continues at coordinate 31,126 of CACLDR010000005.1, forward strand.
CTTCTTAACTCAGGTTTAATTTATCTACCTAAACGAGTCAGCATCAATTTAGTTGAAGAGGGAGTAGGCTCAGCGCCTAAAAATCCCTTCGAATCCTACGATCTTAATTATCTCCAGGTGCCATTATCCTTAAAACTATTTACTAATGAAATCGCTCCAGATATCAGTGTCTTTTTCCAAGTTGGTCTAACCTTTGAATTCAAAATCTTCGATCAGGCGCTGAAGGAAGATTATGAATTTATCTCTAAATTTCGCTTTTTCGATACCGCGGCTATCATTGGTACAGGTATCGAGTACCGACTGGGAGTAAATACGTTATTTTTCGCTGGCAGCTCCCTCCAAAAAGGTTTAGTTAACGTGATTAGTCAAACCAATCCCGATTATCCTCTTTTCATTCGCAACCAAGTTGTGTCTATTGACATTGGCATGAAATTCTAGGTCTTAATGACTTCATCATTAGCATTTAAAAATTGATACTCATTCAAAGCTAAGGAAGAATCTGATACCACTTTAACCCATTTCATTAGATTCAAAAACCATTTAAAACGCATAGAAACAAATCCTTCGGTAAAGTAAGCTTTCAAATAAGGATGCACCACTAAGGACACTTTTTTCTCATTCTGCTTTTTAAACAAATGCATCAATGTCTCCTCAATTTGATCTGCCACTAAAATGGACGCCATTATTTTACCCGTACCCTCGCATGACGGACATTGCTCTTTGGTTATAATATTTAATTCTGGCCTTACTCTTTGTCTGGTAATTTGTAATAAACCAAACTTTGATAATGGTAAAATGGTGTGTTTTGAACGATCCATTTCCATGGTTTCAATCATGGTAGAATAAACTTTACGCTTATTTTCTACTTTTCTCATGTCAATAAAATCAACCACAATAATCCCTCCCATATCGCGTAAACGTAGTTGCCGAGCGATCTCTTTAGCAGCCTCAACATTTACAGTTAAAGCTGTAGTTTCTTGGTCTTCCTCACGATTAGATTTGTTACCACTATTCACATCAATAACGTGCAACGCCTCCGTATGCTCAATGATCAAATATCCCCCGCCAGTTACCGTAACCGATTTACCAAATGAGGTTTTTAACTGTTTTTCTACACCAAAAATTTCAAAAATTTTAGCCTTTGACTGGTGTAAACGTAACAATTTCTCTTTGTCTGGAGCAATCGTCTTAATGTAACTTTTTATTTCCTCAAATAAATCTTTATCATCAATAGTAATGGTATCAAAAGTCTCATTAAGAACATCTCTAACAATAGAGTTTGTACGACTAACTTCTCCTATGATTTTATCCTTTGACTTTGACTTTTTAAGCTTTTCAATCCCTCTCTGCCAAATCTGAACTAAATTTTGAAGATCTGTATCAAGCTCTTTTACGTCTCTACCAGAAGCGACAGTACGAATAATCACTCCGAAGTTTTCTGGCTTGATTGAACTAATCAGTCGCGCCAAACGCTTCCTTTCGCTGGAATTCCCTATTTTCTTTGATACATTGACTGCATTCGAAAATGGTACTAAAACTAAATAGCGTCCTGCTATTGACAACTCACACGATAATCTCGGGCCCTTTGTTGATATGGGTTCTTTTACAACCTGAACAAGGACATTTTGATTCTTGGTTAGAACCTGTCCTATTTTACCAAACTTATCTATATCCAGCTCATTTCTGAACCCAATAAGCTTTGTACTGATTTCTTTTTTACTTTGAATCAGCTTTGTAAATTTATTCAGTGACTGGACTTGTGGTCCTAAGTCAAGATAATGTAGAAAGGCGTCTTTTTCGTAACCAATGTCAATGAACCCTGCATTGAGACCTTGAACAACTTTTCTTACAGTACCTAAGTAAATATCCCCAACATTGAATTGGATTCCTCCGTCTTCTTGATGGAATTCAATCAATCTTCTATCATTTAGAAGTGCTATTCGACATCCGTTTTGAGTTGAATTTATTACTAATTCATTACTCACAATTTTTCAGATTAAATGTCTACTTCTTTTTATGTCTATTCTTTCTTAACCTTTTTTTTCTCTTATGTGTGGAAATTTTGTGTCTTTTTCTTTTTTTACCGCAAGGCATATTTTTTAGTTTAAATGTTATTAATTTTCTAAATATTCTGCTGCTGCAGACTTTAATGCTGGATCAACATTTTCTGCTGCTACAATTCTTGTAAATAATTCTGAAGATTTCTCAAGTTTATTAATCTCTAACAAACAAACACCCATATATAACATGGCTTCATAATCATCTTCTTTTAATGACAGCAACTTTTCAAACCTTTCAGCGCCTCGCTCATATTGCCCTGATTGAATGGACAAAAGACCTAAGCTTAAGATTGCCTCTCTGTTTTCTGGATCTTTTTCTATCACTTCCCGTAACATCATAATTCCAGACATAGGATTTTCTGTTGTCACCAAGGTCATGGCCAACTTTGTCTTGGCAGATAAATTATCTTTCTCTCTTTGAATGATCAAAGACAAAATTTTCCTAGCCTCTCTGGCATACTCTCCCGCTTCAGTGATATTAGAAGCGCGTTCATATGAAGCATATAATAAAGCTGCTGCTTTTTTTTGTGTTTGCAAAGAACTGTCCTTACGCAAGATTTTCATGGTAACGGCCTTGGCACTATCCAAAAATCCGTACTTCAAGTAGTATCTTGCTAAAGAGTCTGCAAAGGTAATGTAATTTTCTGATATTCCCCCCTTAATAAAATTCTTCAAAGTAGTAATTGCAACTGCATCTGCAGTAGTCATATTGAAAGAATGTGGTTCAATGCTGTTATTCCCCTCATTTTTTACTACTGTACGTGGAAGTTGATATAAAAAAAAGATGGCAACCATCCCTGCAATTGTCAATGAAATAAGATACCTTTTCATCAGCTGTAAATATTCCTTTTAAGACGAAATTACATTTCTCCTAATCTTTTCAATGAAAATTTTAGAGGGCTTAAAGCTAGGAAAATAATGCTCTTCAATGACTATAGCCGTGTTTTTAGATATATTTCTGGCAATCTTTTTTGCCCGCTTTTTATTCACAAAACTACCAAATCCTCTTACATATATATTTTCTCCATCTGCCATTGATGTTTTCACCACAGAAAAAAAAGCTTCCACTGTCGCTTGAACATCTAGTTTATCAATTCCTGTCTTATCACTTATTTCATTTATCACATCTGCTTTTGTCACAATTAATATTATTTTAGTGGTCAACCATTCTTTTATTAAGAACTTCAAATTTACCTTTGACATTCTTTAGTGCAAATGTATTCTCTAGAAATTCAAAAACCCTAAATAATATCATCAAAATTCAAATAACACCTTTATTAATAAATTGGTACTCAAGGGAAAAGAGATATTTACCATGGCGGATAACGAGCAACCCTTACGCAATCTGGCTATCTGAAATTATCCTACAACAAACCCGCGTAAAACAAGGCACTCCTTATTACGAAAAATTCATCAAAACCTATCCAACAGTCCACGACCTCGCGGCGGCCTCTGAGCAAGAGGTCTTAAAATTATGGGAAGGACTTGGTTATTACAGTCGTGCAAGAAATTTACACCAAGCAGCAAGACAGGTTTCCAAAGATTACGGTGGCATCTTTCCAAATTCGTACATTAAACTGCTCAAATTAAAAGGCATTGGGCCCTACACGGCGGCGGCCATTGCCTCTATCTGCTTTCATGAAAGGGTACCCGCAGTCGATGGTAACGTTTTTAGACTGATCTCACGCCTTTTTGGTATCCATGAAGACATCAACAAGGCAAGCACACGCAAAATTTTTGAAAAAACTATCGATTTAATCATGCCTTCTTCTGTACCTGGAGATTTTAATCAGGCAATGATGGAGTTTGGAGCCTTAATTTGCACACCCCGTCCCCAATGCGAAAACTGTGATCTGCAATTTAATTGCATTTCCTTTAAAGAAAAAACACAACATATTTTACCTGTAAAAGAAAAAAAAATAAAAATAAAAACACGTGTATTTTATTATTGGATCTTTACACACCAACATAAAATATGCTTGAAAAAAAGAATTAAAGGGGATATTTGGGAAGGGCTTTGGGACTTTTATTCAACCGCCACAAGTATTCTCAATATGGAATCATTTGAACGAAATCATTCCAGAAAAGTCACCTATGGCCCCATGCGTCAAAAATTGACTCATCAAAACATAAAAGCCTGGTTCACTCAAATTGAAATTTCAACCTATTCTCAATTTAACGGAATTGCGAAAAAATTAAATTTAACTGTTTTCAGTCTTGACGAATTGATAACTTTACCAAAACCGAAACTCATTGTCAATTATTTGTCCCAATTAAAATTTTAATTATTTTTATACAATGGCTGGAGTAAACAAAGTAATTCTCATTGGTAATTTAGGAAAAGATCCTGAAGTAAGATACCTCGAAAATAATAAAGTAGTAGCCAATCTAACCCTCGCAACTACCGAAAATTACAAAGATCGCAATGGCAACAAAGTTGAAAATACTGAGTGGCACGATTTAGAACTTTGGGATGGTTTAGCAAAAATTGCTGAGCAATATTTGACCAAAGGAAGAAGTATTTATGTGGAAGGAAAAATAAAAACAGACAGTTGGAAAGATGATGAAGGAAACAACAAATACAGGACTCGGATCAGAGTTCAAAATATGACTATGCTCGGTAGCGGTACTGGAGGCGTCGGAATCGCTCCAGAGCAGCGTAATCATATCGAAATTCCCGACTCTGGAAGTCCGCCCTCGAACCTAGATATGGAAACTGAGTCCGATGATCTTCCTTTTTAATATTAACTAAACAAACACTTCTTGGTATCCTCAATAGATGAACCTCCATCGATATTTTTGATGGAACTTGTATCCCTCTCAAGCTCTTTTTATTGGAGCTTTATTCTAATAATTTTAATTTTATTGTTATTATCCGGCCTAATTTCTGGTGCTGAAGTTGCTTTTTTTTCGCTTGATAAGACAAAATTAAGCGAAGAAAAGGACTCTGATTTAAAAATTAAAATACTATTAAAATCCCCATATCAATTACTTGCCACCATCCTAATACTCAATAACTTATTCAATGTGTTCATTGTAACTCTATCCACCTATGCTTCTTGGAAGATCGTAGGCCAAAAAGAAGCTGAAGGCATTGTCGTAGTAATATTAACCGCTGTCATTTCAATATTGATTATTTTTTTTGGAGAAATTGTTCCTAAAATTTCTGCCACACACCAACCACAAAAGTTTGCCCACTTTTGTCTCCCTTACATTTGGTTTTTTAACCGAATACTAAAACCTCTCTCTTGGCTTCTCATTGGCTTAAGTAGTTTTATTGAGAAAAGGGTCAAAAAGAAAGGTTACAATCTCTCCGTTGAAGAACTAAATCAGGCGTTAGACATTACCTCAGAACAAAACGTTAGTAAAGAGGAAAAAGATATTTTGAAAGGTATTGTTAATTTTGGAACACTTTCAGTAAAACAAATCATGCGATCCAGGGTTGATATTTCTGCAGTTGAAAGATCCAGCGATTTCCATGAATTAATGGATCAAATAAATAAAACAGGCTTTTCAAGAATTCCCGTTTATCTTGAAAACATTGACAGAATTGAAGGTTTATTATACATCAAAGACATGTTACCCTTTCTTCATGAAGAAGAAAATTTCCATTGGCAACAGTTCTTACGACCTGTCTATTTTATTCCTGAAAGCAAGAAAATCGATGCTCTCTTTAAAGATTTTCAGCAAAAACAAGTTCACATGGCCATCGTTGTTGATGAATATGGCGGTACCGAGGGATTAATTACAATGGAAGACATCATTGAAGAAATTGTAGGAGAAATTAATGACGAATTCGATGAGGCTTTGGATGCGGATTACAAAAAAATAGATAATGACACTGTCATATTTGAAGGCAAAACCTCCCTTAATGATTTTTGTAAAATAATGTCAGAGGAAGCCGATGTGTTTGACGATATAAAAGGAGAAAGTGAAAGTTTAGGAGGTTTGTTGTTAGAAATAAATAAAAAACTCCCGCACTCCAATGAGAAAATTGAAGTTGGCAAGTTTTCGTTTTCAATAGAATCCGTCGATCAAAAACGTATCAAAAGAATTCGTGTATTTAGGAAAGTATGAAAAAATATTTGGTATTATTCATTTTTTGGTCTTGCGAAACGCATTATCTACCAAAGCCAAAAGGGTATAACCACATCGAATTACCTATAGTTTCCTACACTCAGCTTCTTAGCAAACTACCATATACTTTTGAACACTCTTGTCATGCCAAAATCTTAAAAGATACTAGTTGGATCGCAGAGCCTAACTGGATTCATATTTATTACCCTTATTTTGATGCCAATGTCCAACTCACCTATAAACCGATTAATGCTGACTCCTCCGTTCAAGATTACTTAAACGACAGTTTTAGGCTTACGGGTAAACATCAAGTTAAAGCAACAGCCATTGATGAAAAAATCTTGTTCCTTAAAAATGGAAATATGGCTACGGTCAGTGAATTAAGTGGAGAGGTACCCAGCCCCTTTCAATTTCACATAACCGATAGCATTACACATTTTCTGCGAGGTGCTTTATACTTCAAAATGAGTACGAAAAATGATTCCTTGGCGCCGGCAATAAAATTCATTAAATCTGATTTAATACATTTACTGAATACTTTAGAATGGAACGAATAAGCATTACAAGATTTAAATTTGCCCTACCCTTCTCATCATAAAATTAAAATGGCTTCATTTTTTCATAAACCAATTGAGTATCTAAAAGGAATCGGTCCTGAAAAAGCCGCTTTGATTAACAAAGAATTAGGTTACTTCAATTTCGGAAACTTACTTCAGCATTACCCTTTTCGCTATGAAGATCGGACGTCTTTTCACAAAATTTCATTACTGACTGACGAATTAAACAACGCGCAAATAATAGGAAAAATTACTCATTTCGAAACGATTGGAGAGGGTCGAAAACGGAGATTGATCGGAAAATTTCAAGACGAAACAGGAGAAATGGATCTTATTTGGTTTCAGGGAATCAAATGGATAATACAAAAAATTAAACCTGGAATTGCTTACATCGTTTTTGGCAAGCCCTCCCGATATGGTCAACGTTTTAACCTTTCACATCCAGAGATAGAACCCTTGGGAAATAATTCTGGCAATAAGCAATTTTTACATCCTGTCTACCACTCCTCTGAGAAGCTCAAAAAAAGGTTTTTAGATTCCAAGGCATTGAGCAAAATTATTAAATTACTTTTAGCAGAGGCAATCCCCCACATTGAAGATAATCTCCCTCTATCCATTAAAAAGCAATTTTCTTTAGTGGAAAAAAAATTTTCACTTATTCATATCCATTTCCCAAAAGATCGCATTTCGCTCAAGAAAGCACAATATCGATTAAAATTTGAAGAGCTTTTCTTCATTCAATTACGTCTCATCACACTCAAACTAGCTCGAATAGATAAGTTTAAAGGAATAATATTCAAAAACAGCGAATTACTCAAAAATTTTTATCATGCGCATCTCCCTTTCAGTCTAACCATTGCTCAAAAAAGGGTAATCAAAGAAATCTACGCTGATTTTCGGTCTGGTAAACAGATGAATCGATTAGTTCAAGGTGATGTGGGAAGTGGAAAAACTATAGTGGCATTCATGTGTATGCTAATTGCTGTGGGAAATCATACTCAATGTGCATTTATGGCTCCCACAGAAATTTTAGCAGAGCAACATTATCATGGCCTCAAAGAATTTGCAGATCCCTTAGGCATTAAAACCGCATGCCTCACGGGCTCAAGTAAAAAAACCGAACGATCATCTATTCAAGAGGAATTGAATTCTGGTGAACTAAAAATACTCATTGGAACACATGCCTTGATAGAAGAAAAGGTTAAGTTTAAAAATTTAGGTTTGGCGGTCATTGATGAACAACATCGCTTTGGCGTTGCTCAAAGAGCCCAGCTATGGAATAAAAACAAAACTTATTACCCACATATTTTAGTCATGACCGCAACTCCAATTCCAAGAACTTTGGCAATGACACTCTATGGAGATTTGGACATCTCCACCATAGACCAATTACCAATAGGTCGAAAACCCATTATCACAAGACACATGAGAGACGCCCAACGTATTCAACTCTTCAGCTTGATTGAAAAAGAAATTGAAAAAGGCCGCCAGGTGTATATCGTATATCCACTTATTGAAGAGTCTGCCACCATGGATTATAAGGATTTAATGGATGGTTACGAAAGTATTGCTCGGAGATTTCCCCAGTTACATTTATCAATCTGTCATGGAAAAATGAAATCAAAAAATAAAGATTATGAGATGAGGCGATTTGCCAAGGGAGAAACTAACATCATGGTTGCCACAACAGTTATTGAAGTGGGTGTAGACGTACCTAATGCGAGCGTTATGGTCATTGAAAGTGCTGAACGATTCGGTCTTTCACAATTGCATCAACTCAGAGGACGAGTAGGACGTGGAAGTGAACAATCTTATTGCTTTTTAGTAACAGGAATGCGGCTGACCTCAGAAGCAAAAGCAAGGATACAAACCCTAGTATCGAGTAATGATGGATTTAAAATTGCTGAGACCGATTTAAAACTTCGAGGACCCGGAGACCTCATGGGTACCCAACAAAGCGGGGCCCTAGATTTAATCATTTCTGACCTAGCTACCGATGGGGAAATCTTAAAATTGGCCAGAAATGCCGCCACTGATCTACTCAAAAAAGACCCCTTATTACATGCCCCTGAAAATCAAATACTCAAAAACCATATCAACTCATTTAATAAAAACGTAGTCAATTGGAGTAAGATCAGCTAACTCTTCCTGTTTTAAGTTCTCCTTTTCTAGAGTACTCTTGAAGATTCTGGCAATAGAAATGTAAATTAAACCTTAATAAAATGAAACTTATATTTATCTTTTCAATTTCCTTGCTTACAGCTTTTTATTCGTTCGGACAAAAACCAAGGGCAAGAGAGATTGGTATCCCTTTTGATGGAGAACCTGGCAAATATAACTCAATTACAGATGTTCCAGGTGTTGAAGTAGGATACAGCACAATCATTTCCGGTACAGGTGCCAACAAACTTGGAGAAGGGCCAGTAAGAACCGGGGTGACGGCCATTTTCCCTAGAGGTAAAGCAAAAAAATTTAGCCCTGTATACGCCAATTGGTATAGCCTCAATGGAAACGGAGAAATGACGGGCACCACTTGGGTGACTGAATCTGGATTTTTAGAAACTCCCATAATGATTACAAACACCAATAGTGTTGGAATAGTAAGAGATGCGGTTTTAAAATGGTATATAGAAACCGATTGGTATGGCAAAGAAGACTGGTGGTATACCTACCCTGTAGTAGGCGAAACTTACGATGGTTTTCTCAACGACATTTATGGTTTTCATATCAAAGAAACACATGTTTTAGAAGCCATTAATAATGCAACTGGAGGTAAAATTGATGAAGGAAACGTCGGTGGAGGTACTGGAATGAAATGTTTGGGTTTCAAAGGAGGTACAGGAACTGCTTCCAGAAAAATCTCACTAGCTGGGGAAAATTATACGCTTGGCGTTTTAGTTCAATCAAACTTTGGTTCAAAAAAAAACTTGACCATTGCTGGTGTACCAGTAGGCATAGCTTTAAAGGATACCCTAAATTCTGAGTTTTACGGTGCACCACAATCAAGACATGAAGAAGGGGATGGATCAATTATTGTCATTGTAGCAACAGATGCCCCTTTACTTCCTCATCAACTCAAAAGAATTGCTCAGCGCGTCCCTATTGGAATTGGCCTCGTTGGAGGGCGTGGAAGCAATGGCTCAGGCGATATTTTTCTTTCCTTCTCAACAGCAAATCTAGAAGCCTTTGACCGAGAAAAAACGACTCAAGTAAGTACCCTTTCCAATGATCATATGACTCATTTTTTTGAAGCGACGGTTCAAGCAGTCGAAGAGGCCATTATTAACGGTATGATGGCTGCTGAAACCATGACAGGTATTAATGATAATAAAGTATATGCTTTACCTCACGATCTTCTCATTCAAGTACTCAAAAATTATAACCGGTTAACAAAATAAATACTCCTCTTTTTTAAGATTTAAAAAAGAAAAGTCTGCTTATTCGAATAATTTTAACGCTCCTGCCCATAATTAATTTTTTTACTGTCTACTTCATGCTCCTAAATTCTTCTTTGAATAAAAGACCTCATTTAAATTTATCATGTCTTATTTCAGGAAGATTAAATTTACATTGCTTCCCATTTCTCGTTTTATTGTACAATCGGGAATATCAATTCCCCCACGAAACATATCTGTTACAAGTATTAAAAAAATTCCTTAATGAATTGCACTAGAACCGAATTATTACGCCATTCTGTTCTTATTTTTGACAAGTAAACCAAAATCCAAAACGCGATTGATGGGATAAAAAAACTTCAGTTAATTTACAATTAGGCTTATTCTGAATAGTCTGTAGGTAATCCCAAATATTCATATTGATTTATTTCTTCGAGAAAGTCCTTCAGTTTTAATCTGATTCTTTTATACGCAGGTCCCCCCAGTGGTAAGTGTACGGGAGGATGTTCTAATTGAGTTAATTTATACATGGCCTGAACAGCCTTTAAAGGATCCCCTATTTGATTTCCACTAACCTTCTTAATGGCCTTTGCATTTTTTTCCGCGCTATGAGTATAATCGGATATCGTCGTGGGCGCATAAGTCGCTGAAGTTCCAGCCCAATCTGTCCTAAAAGGGCCTGGTTCCACATTAGTAACCTTAATTCCTAAATGCTCCACTTCTTGAGCCAATGCCTCACCAATCCCCTCCAGGGCAAATTTTGATCCATTATAAATCCCTATCCCTGGAAATCCATTAAGCCCCGCAATAGAAGTTATGTTTAAAATGTGCCCTGTTTTTCTAGCTCGCATGAAAGGTAATACGGCTTTGATCATAGAAATCGATCCATATACGTTTACAGCAAATTGCTTTTTAATTTCCTCATCATTGATTTCCTCAACGGCACCAATGGATCCATAACCTGCATTATTCACCAATACATCAATCTGGCCATCAAAAAATTCCTTTATTAACGTATGAATTCGTTTTTCAGCCTCCTCTTCCGTAACGTCTAATACGAAGCCTTTAATATTCCCTACAGAGAGGGATTCAAGTGCCGTTACATCTACTTCTCTACGAACCGTTGCAATCACTCTGTGTCCCTTCTCAGCAACCAACTTGGCTAATTCAAGTCCAAACCCTTTAGAACAACCTGTAATCAACCAAACTTTTAATTTCATATTATAATGATTAAACCCACTTTTCGTTTGAATAAATTCTTTTTCAAAAATCCTTTATCTTTTTTCTGGCCTGCTAAACCTTTTATCTTTAACTGAATTTCCTAACGTAATTTTATTAAAAACATATTCAGCAACCATTTTTTCAGTTTTAAATTTTATATGGGTCGGAAAAAAAAAGCCTTGAAAATTTTCATATTTTACCACCTCACGAGTAACATATAAAGGCTCTCCTATTTTTTTTGTAAAAATAGTTTTAAGTAACAAAAATGTCTTAGTTGAAATGAAATATTCAATCAATAAATCTCCCTGATCTTCAATTAGCCAATAATAAGGTAGGTGGTCCAAAAAAACAATACCCTTACTTACTATATCTAGAACACCATTAAGTGGTGACCCAAAACTAAATATTGCTCGATTTATAAAGGTCTCTTCCGCAGATAACTCCGCTATCGATGATTTTGTCCATTTAGCAATTGTCCACGATTGAACTCCATCCCAAGCCTCTATAAATCTTGACTTTTGATTAATCATCAAATATTTATCTGGTTTTTTAAAGTAAAAAGTAGCGGGATAAGTTCCATGCATACCTAGCCAAATTCCTTTTGCTGATAAAGTCTTAATTCCCTCCCAAAACATTTGCTGATGGGCCTCCAAGTGTTTCCCCAAAATATAATTAAGTGAGTCTTGTGCCCTTATATTAGTGCCCCACAACAAAAGAATCAGTGACATGATAAAGTGTTTCTTCATAGCGGAAGGTACTTTTTTGAGCAAAACATTAAACTTAAACCTATCACAATGAGACAAAAGTTTGAATAGGTACTGAGTATAGAACAGCCACTTCAGTAAGATTTCTCCATCCTCGACCCTTAGCTAGCAGGATTTCTCCATACTCCTCATAGTCATCCCATGGTGATACAAATTGGGGCAATGAATCAGAAAAATGCTTAAAATAAGCCCATTGCTTAATCAGATTTTGATCTTTGGAGACCCATACCCAATAAGCATTATTAGGCGTAACACCTACCTCTTTAAAGGTAAGTTTGAGAACATCACTCATTTCTCCAGTTTTTGTCATCCCCTCCTTAAGATACGTAAGCGTCACTCCAGTATCCTTTAGCTTGAAGGGCATAAATAGCCAATAAGAATCGTTCATCCAAATTTCCTTACCTTTTGATAAATAAAAAGCCACACTATCCATATTCGAAAATTCAACCCCTTGCTGAAAAACTTTGCCTATTGATCTATTCAGATCTAACAAAATAACTTGATCCCTTTCATGTATCTCGATACGTACCTTGGCCTCTTGCTTATCCCATAACAAAGACCGTCTACCAAAAAAATTCCATTTTAAATATCGCGTCTTGTCCCAGGCCTCTCGACCCCCCATAGCTGACATAATTCTATCTGCCAAAACGATGGCTAAAGGATCGGAACCCTCCAAGTCAAATCCGGGCGATGGATAATTTAAGTCGGCCGTTTCAAGGTTTTCGGAATCGAATTGCTTTTTTTCACTACAATGCACCCAAAAAAAAAGGGAAATAATCCATAAAAAAAACTTAGTATATGGTAATCTCATTAATTTTTTTAAAAAGCATTTTAATTCTTGTCTGATTTAAACTTGTCAAACTTAGATTCCATGACTACATTCGGATACTGATTGTTTCCTGTATCAACATCAGCCGTTTCTTTATTGGGGTCAATGATTATTCCAACAACCTCTTTTTCTTTTATAAATACTTTAACAACTTCTTTTTCATTTTTTCGCCAAATTTCAGCGGGTAATTTTTCTAACTCCTTGCTCCCATCAGCATAAATCCACTCAATAATGACCGGCATAACTAAGCCTCCTTTATTTACTAATTTAACTTCATAGAAGTTTTTATCAACAAATTCTTCTTTAATTGCTATATCATTAAATTTATTTACAAACTCTCTATATTCTTTCGCATTCGCATTTTTAAAGACAAAAGTATTTATTCCCTCGGTGAACCTCCTTTGTGCGGTAGTCAACGTTTTATCTCCCCCCGAGATAAGTCGTTTTTCTAATCCCCTTTCCTCAGTCTGCATGCAATAATGGCTCACTTTTTCCACCCCAATATCTACATAATCCGTAGTGTAAAACCAGCCCTTCCAAAACCAGTCCAAATCTACTGCAGAGGCGTCTTCCATAGTTCTGAAAAAATCCGCGGGAGAGGGACTTTTAAAGGCCCACCTTTCTGCGTACTTCTTAAAAGCATAATCGAACAACTCGGGTCCCATGACGGTTTCTCTTAATATAGCCAATGCCGTAGCTGGTTTCGCATAAGCATTATCCCCAAATTGAAGAATCTGCTCAGAATTAGTCATAATTGGTCTTTGTAACCCTTGCTCACCACTCATGTAAGGGATAATCTTCTCAGGAGCGCCTCGGCCAACAGGGAAATTAGCATCATAATCTTTAGTAGCAATAGACTGAATAAAACTATCTAATCCTTCGTCCATCCAAGTCCATTGCCGCTCATCTGAATTAATAATCATGGGAAAAAAATTGTGCCCCACCTCATGAATGATGACCGAAATCATCCTCCACTTAGTTTCATCGGTATAACTACCGTCAGCTTTTGGACGACCAAAGTTGAAACAAATCATAGGGTACTCCATTCCCAGACTGGCCGTATGCACTGATATCGCAACGGGATAAGGATAGTCGATAGTATGCCGTGAGTAAGTGATTAGGGCCTGACGTACCGCTCGCGTCGAGTGGTCCTCCCAAAGGGAATTTCCTTCCTTGGGATAATAAGACATCGCCAATGATTTTTTCCCATTCAAATCTACCGCCATGGCGTCCCAAATATATTTTCTAGATGCCGCAAAAGCAAAGTCTCTTACGCTATCTGCCTTAAAAACCCAAGAAACTTGACCAGGCCTTTTTTGCTGCTCCTTTTGAAGGACCTCATCCTGGGTCACAATAATAACTGGATCGACATAAGACTGCTTAGCTTTTTTAAATCTCAACTGTTCCACTGGAGTTAATACATCTTTGGGATTTTGCAGTATTCCAGTGGCTCCTACAATAAAATCTTCGGGAACAGTAATGGTAACTTCAAAATTTCCAAAACTCAAGGCAAACTCTCCTCGTCCGAGAAATTGTTTATTTTGCCAGCCCTCTATGTCATCGTAAACAGCCATTCTAGGATAAAACTGAGCAATGGTATAAGAGTAATTATCATCTTTCGGAAAATATTCGTAACCCGAACGCCCACCCAAACTCATTCGATCATTTATACGATAATGCCAATCAACCTGAAAAGTCATTTGCGCTCCTGGTCTCAAAGGCTGCTTCAAATTAATTCTCATCATAGTTTTATTGATAACATAAATAAGAGGATAGCCATCTTCATCTGCAACTTCATCAATATAGAATCCCCCTTCAAAATTATTTTGGATAGTAAATAATTCTTTCGAACTTAAAGAATCCTTCATCAAATTCGCAGTCACTAAAGGTGTTTCTGAACTTTGAGCCCGAAAATTTTGATCTAACTGCAACCATAAATAATCTAATGGATCAGGTGACTGGTTAAAATAAGTAATAACCTCCGTCCCTTTGATTTCCTGTTTTAAATCGTCTAGTATCAACTCAATTTTATAATCAGCGCGTTGCTGCCAATAATCCTTTCCAGGAGCCCCTGAGGCGGTTCTGTAAGTATTTGGTGTAGGTAATTTCGACCCCAATTGTTCAAATTTCTGTCCCCACTGTCCGTATGGCTGACCCATTGCTGCCAGGATAGGCATTATTAACGCTCCTAAAATTAAAACCCTTTTACTCATCATATTTTAATTTAAAATAAATAGTTAGTACCCAAAATTAGTGTTAAAGAAATACCAAGAATAATGGAAGAAATAATCATTTTCCAATCCCTACGATCCACTCTAAAAAAATCAACAAAAACATTGCCTAAAATTAAAAAAGAGATCATAATAATAATTTGCCCGATTTCAAGTCCAACATTAAATGCAAACAAGGGCTTTAAAATATTTTGCTCACCCCCTAATAAAACTTTCAAATAACTGGAAAAGCCTAAGCCGTGTATAGTACCAAAAAAACCTGCATAAAAATAATTGGTATAACTTTTTCGATGCGTGGCGTCAAATCGGAGTCGATCCCGAGTAAATAAATTGGATAATGCTGTTATTAAAATAGTCAAGGGAATTAAGAATTCTATAAACTTCACATCGTATTTGACCAACTCTAATGTTGCCAAGGCCAAAGTTATGCTATGACCAATAGTAAAAGCGGTAATTAAAACTAAAACCTTTCGCCAATCGTTGAGCAAATAAATCGCTGAAATAGCTATCACAAATAGCATGTGATCATATCCTGAGAAATCTAATATGTGGAATAATCCTAAATCAATATATAATCTAAACTCTGACATTATATTTACATTAAATTAATTCTTGCTCATGTTACTATGGATTGTTCTTGCAAAATTATATCTTTTACATCCTTTTCATGTAAGTATTTGTGATGTCACCTATGATTCTAATGATAAACACCTAAAAATCAGCGTTCGCCTGTTTGCAGATGATTTAGAAATTGGACTTTCTAGCTACACAAACACGCCCAATCTAAACCTTTCAGAATTAGACTCCACCAAACTAAATATTTTATTAAAAAAATATCTTTTAGAAAACCTCCACTTTACAATCAACAAAAAAAAACTCCCTATTCATTATCTTGGTAGTCAAAAAGAAGATAATGGGATCTGGTGCTTTCTAGAATATGAAAACTTAAGCCCCTTCAATGAAATATCTGTCTTTAACAACTTATTGATTGATTTCTTTGACGACCAAGAAAATTTAGTACATTTCCGAAAAAATAAAACAGTCAAAAGCCTTAGACTAAATCAAGAAAATATAGCTGGATCAATTAATTGGAATCCCTAAAAGAGAAACTTCTCATTTAATCCGAATTATCTGATTGGTATTTAAGTAAGGTTACCCCGTTAACGGAAAAAGTTCTTTCATATTTTTGATATTTAAACGCTTCCCAGGCATCAAAAGTTTACCTGATTCAAATTCCTAATAGCAATGGTTATGTGAGGTTGAAAACCTTAGTTTTTATATTCCCCATTTTATACATGCCTTTTTCTCATTTCTCTGAACAATTGATCTCTTAGCGCCTTAAGGAAATTGTTTTCGACAAGATTTACATACGTCAAACAAAACTAAAAAGCACCAAATTTTGAAGAACTAACTCAAGGATCTCATTCCCATTGTAATATCAGTTAATGCTCTATAGAGCTCTCCTTCTCGCATATTCTCGCATTTGAAAGAAATATGCACTGTGAAATAAGCTGGTGACTTAGATAAATGACGTACATAGTATTTTTCTGCCATGATTTTTTTAAAATTGTATACCTCCTCCCGAATATCCAAAGGTAGTGCCACTACAATAAAATAACGCTCTTTCACAATTGATTTTAAATATATTAACTTTTCATTTTGGTTAAAGAAACCTTTAATAATTAAAATAAAAATATTATGAGAAATATTTGGGTCACAGTACTTTTGATGGGAATACTTCTAAACGTGATAGCACAAAGAAAAAAAACAATTAATGAAATAATACGCCCCCTTTCAAAAGAAGTTTCCATATCCACTTTCACAAAAAGTATGCATCGAACGGAAGGTTACTTCCCTTCTTTCTACGATACCTCTTGTGACAAATTATATATTTCCGTAGACCTTAATGCCCCAGAATTTTTATATGTCAATACTTTATCCGCAGGGGTTGGTTCCAATGACCTCGGTCTGGATCGGGGGAAGCTTGGCGGGAGAAAAGTTGTTCAATTTAAAAAATATGGACAGAGATTAATGCTGGTCGAACCAAATCAAGACTATCGCGCTATCAGCGATAATCCTTATGAAATAAACTCAGTTAAGGAAGCTTTCGCCTCATCCATTTTATGGGGATTTCCCATCATAGCACAAACGGGGACCCTTTATCTCATTGAGTTAAATAACTTTCTGCTACAAGATAGTCAAGGAATTGCTCAGACCCTGTCAAAGACCAAACAGGGCGAATTCGAAATTGATTCCTCTCGATCTGCCTTGTATTTACCTAACACCCTTAATTTCCCCAAAAATTCTGAGTATGAAGTGATTCAGACCTACACTGGGCATGCTACGGGCAATTGGATACGATCAATTGTCCCCACTCCAAATGCAATCACCGTACGAGTACATCATTCTTTCATCGAACTCCCAGATGACAATTATAAACCAAGAATTTATGACCCCCGCAGTGGTTTTTACGCAAGCTCTTATAAAGATTATGCGACTCCTGTTGCTTCATCTCTCGTAAAACGCTTTATTAATAGGCATCGTCTTCAGAAAAAAAATCCTGAATTAGCCAAATCTGAAGCTATAAAACCCATCATATACTATCTTGATCGAGGTGCTCCTGAACCTATTCGATCTGCCTTGATGGAGGGAGCCAAATGGTGGAATCAAGCCTTTGAAGCGGCTGGATTCATCAATGCCTTTCAAATCAAATTGCTCCCTAAGGAGGCTCATCCTTGGGACATTCGTTACAATATGATACAATGGATACATCGATCTACCCGAGGATGGTCCTACGGTGCCTCTGTTGTTGATCCTCGCACGGGAGAGATAATTAAAGGCCAAGTAAGTCTAGGCTCGCTAAGGGTTCGACAAGACTTTCTAATTGCACAAGGTCTCTTAAACATGTATGATGATGATATAGATCCACTAATGACCCTTGCCGAATCACGACTCAGGCAACTGGCTGCCCACGAAGTAGGTCATACCCTCGGGTTGGTTCATAATTATGCCGCCAGTAGTAACAACCGCGCTTCTGTAATGGATTATCCACATCCTTTGGCTAAATTAGATGATAACGGAGAAATTGATTTATCCAAAGCATATGATGTCAACATTGGTGAATGGGATATTGCTGCCATCAAATATGGGTACACACAATATGCTGAAGAAATCGATACTGATGCCGCTCTGAAAACCTTGCTTGAAGATACGTACAAGAAAGGTCTCCGCTTTATTTCAGATCGAGACGCCAGAGCTGCCGATGGTGCACATCCCATAGCACATCTTTGGGATGAAGGGACTGGGGCCGCAGATGAGCTAATTCGTATGATGATGGTCAGAGAAAAAATACTCAAAAACCTATCTGAAAACAGTCTTCCTCTTGGGGCTCCATATTCCTCATTGGAGGAGATTTTAGTTCCGATGTATCTTTTCCACAGGTATCAGATAGAAGCCGCTTCTAAAGTCGTCGGCGGTTTAGATTATAGCTACTCGGTAAAAGGGGATAGTCAATTAAAAACAGCAATGATCCCACCAAAAGCGCAATGGAGAGCTCTCGAGGCTTTAATTCAAACTTTGCAGCCGAAAGCTTTAATACTTTCAAAAGACTTACTAAACAAAATCCCTCCAAAAGTACCAGGATATTATAGAAGTCGAGAATCTTTTGGTAGTAAGATGGGACCTGTTTTCGACTATTATACCGCCATAGAAACAGCAAGTGAAATGTCATTATCTTTTTTACTACATCCGCATAGGGCCAATCGCTTGGTTATGTACCATGACTTGGATGTCCGGCAGCCTGGACTTGCTCCAATCGTCCATCGCCTTCTTGACAGTACGTGGTACTCTCCCCATTCTAATGCTGAGTCACGTGCCATTCAACGTATTGTTGAAAGAAAAATCTTAGATAAATTAATGTTGCTTAACGCGCATGAAGGATCTCAAACCGATGTTAAATCCATAAGCTATGCGTTGATTATTGAACTCTTGGACTACTGCAAAGACACGAAAACTAGCGTTTTCGAGGACGCTGCACATTATAAAAGCATTGCTAACCTAATTACCCTTTGGTTAAAAGATCCTAACAAGATTAAGGCTCTCGAAACACTTAAGGCTCCTGATGGATCACCAATTGGCAATGATACTGAATTTTTACAGTATTGTAATTTTAATAATTAATATTTTTAAAATAGAGCCCTTCATTTCCTCATTTTAAACGATAACAGCATCCTTCTCGAAAAATACATTTATACCATATAGATCAACAATCATGATCTCAGCTCTAATTTTAGCTACCATAAAAATAAAGACTAGAAAGAATTAGAATGAGAAAGCTTAAACTAATCTACCTTAAAGAACGAGTTATTTAAACTGATTTAAGAAATACTTACACTGGATATTTAGAGATAAATTATATTCATTATTGTCCAGAATATAATATCGATTCATATAAAAACTATTGACTATTTTAGCTCCTATAGATACTTTTTGAAGGCGTCTTTGATATTTAAGCCCTAAACTGAACTCATTTTGGTGCCGATTATAAAGCTCCTGTCGGCCACTGCCATGATCCATTTCTAAGAAATAATCATCATCAAACCTAATTGCCTGAAAATCAACCCCTAGAAGGCTTTTTTGATCATAAAGACTTAATCCTAGAAACTGACTCATTGAACCTCCACCAATCCCCGCTCCCAATATTTGCCCTTGATGTGTGTAACCTTGATCTACCAATATATGTTGATAATATGGTGGATTCGCTCGGTACAACCAGCTTTGATTTCTGACTAAATTACTGTGCTCCATCATAAAGTACAAAACCTTTCCTGTAGGAAGGTCAAATGCTTTTTCAAGGCCGAGGGTATAGGCTCTACCATGCTCTGGTTCGGTAATAATTCGAGTAAAGTCTCCACTAAAATCATTCTTTGCCCATTCCAAATAAATCCTCAAATCAGCCTCCGAAAACTTCCAATCGACAAACAATGAAGCCATTTGATCAAAAGAATCTTTAACCAAAATAGAATCATGATTGATCCCTTGATCAAAAATCCAAAATAAAGCTGCAAGGTCTAAAGGCGTAAAATACTTATTTTGTTTATATAATACTTTGTTAAAACCTAGCGCTAAATCTGGTAAAAAAGGAGGACTATAACCTACTGTTATACCTGTGAAGAATAGCATATTGTTTTCCGAAAAAGTGTCAAAATACTTAGACTCAGATAATTGACCAAAAATCATTTTAGTTTCAAAACTTCCCAAATCCCTGTTTTTCAGGTGAAGTGGCAACGGTCGAGAAGTTCCTAGATCTACACTAGGAAAACCCCCTGCATTACGACTTAAAATAATTGGATTTATTATAGCTGGCCCTAATTTAAAATTTTGAGTCCCGAAACCTACAGTGAAAAAGCTGTCATGATACCTGAGCTCTGATTGACCTAAATGAAAATTCCCAAACGCTTTCTCTCCGTACTGTTGAACCCAATCGATTCGATAAGAAACAGAAGCTTTATTAGCAAATTGATAAGAAAAAGGACTGACATCTTTTTTTATCTGAGGTGCAAGCTCAAAAGAAAGATTTTGGGAATAAAAAATGTTGGGTAAGAAAATCAATGATATCCTTCCTTTTTTCAAACGCATCCCTACATTCACCTCTTGAGTAAGGCCTCGGCCTAGCCAAGTGGGGCCGTCATTGTAACCTCGAGGGTAAGCCGAATTAATATGCGTTTTAAACCCTAAATCTAAAAGAATTAGACCTTCATTTAAATCCGTCTTTGAATAAAATCGATCCCATAAAGACCAATTCAAAGAATCAACAAATGGGTCAATCGTCGGCTCATAACCCAAATGATTAATCTGCTGATTTTTAAGTGATAATAATTGGATATATTCATTCTCCAAATCTCCAGGTAAATTCATTTGAGCTTTGATTAAATGGATACTGAACATCAAAAATATTGAAACGTAAAAAAGCTTGTGAATTAGTATATTATTCATCTAACCTTATTTATCAATATCTTTAAAATTTTAAAGATATTAAAGCCCTACTATTAACAGGTAAATTTAACATTTAAAATAGGAGTAGAAATAAAAACTTACATTAGAAACCTGTATTTTCATAACAAGTCATGTTTAAATTAGCTTTTTGTTGAATCTTATGCAATCGTTCTTGACTTTCCACACCTTATATTTTACAACATGATTACTATTCTGCTAATGAACTACAGGCGCCGAGAGAATCTAAATGACATCATCTTGGCCTTAAAATCTCAAACCATCCCCTGTGAAATCTTTGTTTGGAATAATGCACCAGAACCTTTTATTCATAATGATGTGGATTGGATTTTAAATTCATCTAATAACTCCGGCTGTTGGCCAAGATGGTACATGGGCACTTTTGCTAAAAATGATTATGTCTTGTCGCACGACGACGACTTGTTAATTACAAAAGCAGATGCTTTAGAGGGTTTAATTAAAGAATACAATGAAAAGGGTCATAAAGGGATGGCTATGGGTCCTTATGGTGTAATTCTAGGAAAAAATAATCTTTACTTTCCTAAAAATATCCTTTCCAAAGGAATGCAAAAACTAGGTTCAATCAGAACTCCAAAACATCTTCATTTTCCCAAAAAAAGCTTAAAAGTAGATATTATTAAAGGACGTATGCTATTTTTAAAAAAAACTGATTTAAATAAAATTTCTACTCTTCCTAATGGTCCAAAATCCTTTATTTTTTGTGACGATATTGTCATCAGTGCTCAACTAGCAAATGGTACTTTAGGTCATCATCTTGTCACCAATAAACTAAATGGGAAGATAATAGATATTGAAGATAAAGTTAACAATGCTGGGTTATGGAAAAGCCATCCCAATTGGAAGGAATTGCGCAATGAAATTGCACAATTCCATTTCAAAAAAAAAAATTAAAAAATTAATTTCGCTATAATAATTTCAAGAGTCCGCTTTTATGACTCATTAATTTTACTTTAATCCATTCTATACTCTTATCTCTAGTTTTATTTAAAAACAAATTTTTCATGATTACAATACGAGTTTGAATATCAGATTGAGTGATATGAAAAGCGAACCTACCATACCCAACGAAACGATAAAACCAATGATACTTGGCACAATACTTTCTTGAAATAAGTTTTTGGCTATTGTAAAACTTGGGTTGCACATAGGCCCAATATACCCCTTGATTCCGAGGGTGTTTGTCTGCCAAATTTCGCCCCTCTTCCCTAGAGGCCCTTATCCACTCATCCACTATTCTCTTACTCTCCGGAGACCTTCTCAACATTATAAAACCTGCATTAGGCTTTCTCCATTTAAAAGCATGTGTATCTTCTGGCATGAGAATTTGAATATTCAAAGGTACCTTTTCAATAAAAAAATCTAACGGAATCTCACTATTCATCAAGATAAGGTCGGCATCAAAAAGTACAATCCATTCTGATTCACTAAATAAAAGGGCCTGTCTAATCATTTCTATCTTGGTCCAATTCACGTGCATATCTTCGACCAACTTTGAGCGCTGAACTGAATAACTGTAGCGGTGCTTTTTCGCATATCCATAAACAGATGCCAGGCCATATTGAGCATACTCATCGATATTTGGAGTAATCAATTGGTATATATCAAATTTAGATTTCATCCTTCCCATAATAAGCTTGCGCAATTTCCATTGTTTTTACAAAGATATGATTACAAAAACACATCTATATAAATATCCCGAATGGGTAATTTCTAGCTTTTTTCAAAAGGCTCCATTTCTCCATCTTCATTCATAGACATAATTCCATCTCGTAAACCAAAACTACCATTATTTGCCCTTAATATCTGTTTTTTAATATTTGCTTTGGAACGAGCTTTGTTCCAACGCTCCATCCTTCGAAAAGACATCTGCAACGGTTTATATTTCTCATGCTTGATTGCCTCACTGTATAATTTATCATTACACTCTATTCTCTTGACTCCCATTTTCAAGGCCCTTAACATGAGATCATTATCTTGGAATCCCATCTCCATTAACTCTTCATCATATCCACCAAGATCCTGAAAGGTCTTCTGATAAAACGACATCCTTCCATACGACCCATCTCTCCTGATCCTACTAAATTGCCATAGCATTAAATTACTTTCTTCTTTACAATACTGTTCCAAGACAAATTTCCCCCCATCTCTACCTGTGAAATTATCACAATCCAAGTTGGTTAATACATCCCCATTCGCGACATAATGTGCAGTGTTTTTTGCCAAAGGTGCCGACCAGCCTTCCATTTTAGCTCTGAAGTATTTGAGATACCCCTGTTGAATTTCTTTTAAAAAACCTTCCTTTACCCAACGTAGCACATCCTCAGATTCGTGAAAATCCATCAATACAAACTCAATATCCGTTCGACTCTCTTGGTTATCCTCTAAATTTTTGAATAAAGTTTTTTGGAGATACTCAAATCTATTTTTGTGGGTAATACAAAAACTTAATTTTAACCTTTGATCAGCTACTATTTTAACCGGTGCCTTCAAAAATGGTCCTTTACCTGGTTTTGTCGGTATGCCTAACCAATTATGCAAGAAAGTTCTCAATGGATTATTACTTTATTGTTGTCGAAAAAACCTTTCCCTCAGAAAATTCAATAATTCGATCGGCAACATCATAATAATTGCTATCATGACTGATTACAATAATGGTTTTCCCTTTTTTTCGTAGTTCAGGTATAATTTTTCGATAATATTTTTTCTTAAAATAAAGGTCTTGATTCGCCGCCCATTCATCAAACAACATTACAGGTTTATCTTCTAAAATGGTCCTTAATAAGTTCAGTCTCCCTCTTTGACCAAAAGATAAATTTACATCCAATAAAATCATCCGATCTAGCGAAATCTTGTCTTCCAGATCCAACATTTGAGTAAGCTCTTTGGCATTCAACCACATCGGTGAATCTTTGAGATAAGTGAGGTCGTTAAATACATAAGAATCTGCAAATGTAGCAGAGTAAATGTTTCGATAACTTGATACGAAAGCAGAAGTTATAGGTTGATTTCCAAAAATTATCTGCCCTTTCTCAGGTGCATAGAGCCCTGTAAGTAATTTTGAAAATGTGGTTTTCCCAGTCCCATTTCCTCCAGAAATGAATAAAACTTCATTTTTAAAGATTTTTAAACTTATTGGACCAACAGTGAAAAAAGGTTTATTGGTTCGGTAACTATAGGCCACATTTTCTAATGCTATTAAACACTCTTTTTTTGGAATGCTTTTTTCAAGATCAAAAATCAAAGTCGAAAAATTATTCTCTTCTTGATATAATGAGGATTTTCCTAATTCAAGGCCCAATTCATTGATTTTTTCCACTGCAACTTTCATTCTTTTTAACCCACTAAAAAAACTTATTAAAACAATCATAGAAGGCAAGATAAAAAGCATCAAAGTAAAGAATTTAATGAATACATCTTCTGAAAACCAAGAAATATTTTCTGCAAACATAACCAGGCCTGCAATAGCCATAATGGCAATCCATTCGGGTGACTTTATCAAAAAAAGATTGATGTTGTTTAGAGTAATATTTTGTTGAGCATATCCATTGCTTTTAGGGGCAATAGACCGCTCAATATAGCTATTGTGATGCTTTTTATTGAGTACCAATTCTTTTATCCCAGTTACCATGCCTTGTATATTAGAGTAAATACTCAAATTAAATTCCTTCGCCTTCCTTTCTTCAATATGAACCTTTCCTAAAAAACTGAAATTGATGACCAAAATTATACCCAACAGTAAAATTATAAATAAAGATATCTGCCATGACAGCCATAGCATATACACGAGAATTCCAAAAATTTTTAAACTAGAAATAATGGCCTCTGGAAGTAGCTTCACAAAATGGGTCAAAGTATTAACATCAGCAGTTAATATAGGAGCCATTTTTGTCGCCTTCCTTTCTATGGTTTCAAATGACGTCTTCATTACTTTTCGGCTCAACTCAACTCTTAAAAAGTGAATTTGATTTTCAAAAAGACGACTCATATGTTGACCCGACAAAATTGAAAGGCCCACTGACACAGTGATCAATATCACAACAGAAAGTATATTTTCCACATTATTCTCCGCAGTAAGCGTATCATGAACCACCTTAATGCCATATGCATATGATATAGCTGAAACCACTCCTGCTAATAATAAAAAAGTGAATTGCCGCCATTTATCTCCTATAAGCACACGAATAACTTCCATTCTATATTTCTTTCGCTAAATGTGAAGTTAATAGAATTTGACCTGCTTTCGACTTCTGAATTTTTATCCTGTTAATCATCTTAATTAATAAAAAACCCCCAAAATTAATCTTTATTTAGTTTACCCCATTTTTTAAAGAAACATCGCAATTTTTCTTCCCTATACTCTTTCTAACCTTCCACATAAATTAAATAATTACTGTTAACTTAAAAATTATTGATGAGCAGGTTTCAATAAATCATTGATGGTCTTGACTGGATTAAACGTCTCTAATGGAACCTCCACAAAAATTGTGTGCCAATATGCCATTGCACCGTTCCATAATCCAGGCAATTCCTGAGCTTTAAGGTCTTTTCCTCCTTGAGACTTTTGAGTAATTATCCCTGCATTTATATCTCGAAACCTCAGTAAATCAAATTTTTCGTTTTTATAATTTTGCACACCACAAACTATATCAACAGGATTAAAATGTGTCGCTTTTTCAAAAATCTGCTTTTGATCCGATAGACTAAAATTTACCTGAGGACTCTCCACTATTTGTAAAGACATCTCATGATCTTTACCAGTCCAAAAAGGCCCGCCCCCAGGTTCCCCTAAGTTTTTTACCATCCCGCAAACTCTGATGGGACGATTCAAATGATTTAATAATTTCACTCTGTCAAAATCCTCTGAAGAATCAAAACCCAATTCATCTCGAACCCATTGATTTATTTCCCTCAGCCTTTTTTTAGAGCATTTTACCTCTAATTCATGGATAGCTGAAAAAACTTTGTCTTGAAGCTCAAATAATTTTCCCGCCAGTATTTTTTTATACTCGATAGTATCTGAGTTCACTCTTTCAATGGAAATATTATCGATGTTCTTTATAAAAATAAGGTCAGCATCAATTTCATTAAGATTCTCGATCAAAGACCCATGGCCTGCTGGTCGAAAAAGTAAGGACCCATCTTCATTCCTAATGGGTCTATTATTCAAATCTACTGCTATCGTATCTGTTGATTTTTTTTGCTCACTAATCGAGATATCAAGGGTTTTACAATACGCTTTTTCATAAACCTCACGGACTTCATTTAAATGCTTGTTAAAAGCATTTAAATGATCCGAAGTAATTGTAAAATGGATATGCACACAATCTTTAGAATCCGCACAATACAAACATCCCTCGACAAGATGTTCCTCCACTGGTGTACGTGTTCGCTCTGGATAGGTCACGATAATTTTGGTTTCTTTGTTAAGTATCCGTGTTAAGGTTTCAGAGCGGTGAAGAATATTCGCGTTATCTATGGATTCTGGTTGATAGGGTTTCTTATAAGAAGTAGGAAAAAAAGATGTGATTTTTGATTTTTTTAAATTGGCTAAATCGCTTACAAGTAAGCTAGCATCTTCTTTGTCGTGCATAATAACTAGTAGTGGATTATCAATTTTCTCTGAGGTAATCAGTAAAGTTAGAGCATCCGAACTGCCTACCAATCCTTTAAGTTTGATATTTGTTTTTGGTTCATTAATCTTTGCCAAAAGGAGATTAAGCATAGGGTCATTTTCAAAAAGCGAGATGACTTTTTTTACTTCCATGTTTTAATTTTAAAACTCGTTGACAAAGCTAAAACTTTCCCTTTTCAAAATAATTATAAGTGATTGAAAGGTAAAAAGTAAATAAGGCTTGTACAAGGTGGAAAAAATATGATAATCTCATATTTTTGAGGTAAAA
>CACLDR010000006.1 GCA_902605755.1 uncultured Marinoscillum sp.
ATAATATAAATGTAAGTTACAAGTACCCTGGGTTGGTAAAAGAATTTAAAATGAAAATTTCTAAGTGGCAGGAAAAAAATGAAATTTTTGATCAAGGGATTAGTTAAAAATATTAGAAAAAAGGTATTAGAATTTATAGAATCGTAAAAATTTTTTCTCTTTAAAGAGAAAGGGGATGCTTTATAGGGGCTTATATGAGCTCTATGAATAGTGGTTTAAACCCTTCAACATGGATGCCAAAGCTTATGTTAGGAGAAAAGCTTACAAGGATAAGAAATAAATCATTGTTAATAAATTATAATCACCGGGGTAAATTACATATGTTCTTTTTCGGTAACCATTTAAAACTATTAATCTTCCTGCCTAACTAAACTAAGGACTCTGGTAAAATGGTCCCTCCACGCTCACCATTATGACCCCCAGTACCTTTTTCAAATTTAAAGTCATAATTTTTAAATTTAAAAGCAGATTCCATTTGCAGATTTCCCAGCCACCAGTCACTCCATTCAACGTTCAAATCATTACTACCATCTTGCATAAAAATTTTAATATCTTTTTTTATTTTTTCTGATAATGGATGGATAGATAGTTATGACTACCTCGGATATCTGTGTAGCTCCCGATATGACTTAACACTTTATGAAAATAATCTGTTCTCTCCTATGCAGCTTTGAATGCACAAATTGCCCCAGAAGATACACCACCGATACCATGCAATTTTCGTTCGTCAGAAATGTTGTATTTCTTCTTTACCTCAGGTATTATTTCATCGATTAGCATGGTTACATATTTGTCATTTAGTACATCATATTCCAGGCTTCTATTACTAGATTTCCACCTCGGTTTAGGATATTCTCTTGAGTAATGTCCTGGATTTACATATAGGCAAATTGTAACAGGAAGCTTTTTTTTGTAGATAAGATTATCATAAACAATCGGAACTCTGAAATCTCCTAGTTCATCTACATATGCGAACCCATCTTGAAATATCATTAAAGCTGCTGGTTCCTTTAAATCATACCGCGAGGGTACATATATATAATCTTCCATAAAATAGTTTCACCATAGATTTAAATTTCCCACTCATACTTGGTAACTATTACTTTGGTGACACCTGTCTGTCGGTTAGAAACAGATCTCAGCTCATAACTGAAATCTTGACAAAATACTTTTTGGGTGTTTAAAAAAAAGCTAAAAATATCAATTAAAGTCTAAGAAGACTAATTTGGGTTACTAATATTCTCCAACCTAATGAATTATTCTCATCCGAAGGCATTGCTCTAGTCCAAATTAATTTTGTGTAATAGATTTGAGCTATGACAAAATCAAGAAGCTGCATTAGAGAAAAGTTAGCCGAGCTGGAGTCTTAATTAACTGGAGATAAGTCTTAGGATATGGATATAAAGTAACAAATATAAAAGCCAAGGCTGGAGCAAGTTGCGACATGGATGATCCCAAGTTAATGTGAAGCCTTTGGAATTTAAATTTTTGAATATAAATAAAATATGATATATTCGAATTTGAAATATTATCGATAAAAGTAAAAGGGGTAATCAAAACGAATAAGAAAAGGAATTAAAAATTAAAAATTTCGTTTATCATTCCCTATAACTAG
The DNA here is from genome assembly GCA_902605755.1 of uncultured Marinoscillum sp. Classification (GTDB taxonomy): domain Bacteria; phylum Bacteroidota; class Bacteroidia; order Cytophagales; family Cyclobacteriaceae; genus UBA4465. The sequence goes on from CACLDR010000006.1 coordinate 1,616, forward strand.
CTTAAAAAATCAATTTGGCACTTAAAGTTGTCGAAGATAGTTTTATTTTTATACATGTGAATTCTTAAAAATTGTTAATCTAAGTTTTAATATACTGCCATGAAAATGTTTGTTGTTAATCAAAATGGTGCTGAAAGAGTGGTGAGGTTGATAATTGCATGTCTTTTAGTACCGGCATACTTCATAATCGAATCTAATTTATATACCCTCTCCTTGAGTATTGTTGGGGGGGTTGCATTGTATAACTCAATTAGTGGTAATTGTGTTATATACAGAATTTTTGGAGTCAATACATGCAAAGTAAAATGAGGTAATGCGTTAATTTTGAACAAAATCGTAAGGGAATTGTGGTTGCTATAAATTCAGAGACCAAAACATACCTAAATGATAAAGTAGTGAATGCTCCCTCTGCTTTTCTGCCTATTACTATTGATGAACAAGAACATAACTTTTAATTTGGGAATCCTGGCTGGGTGAAAAATATTTAAATGAATGGAAACAAAGGATGGTGAATTAATAAATTATCATCATGATGGTTTCCTTTACAGGAATGTGAAGAAGATCATCGCTACCCAGACATGGCGAGACCCTAAGAAAAGAGAAATCTCCGTCGGGAAAAGAAAGAAGCTCCCCCAATGGTAAGGAGAGCTTGTTATGAGTATCACTTTGAAATATTATCTATCTAAAGCGGTGAACGTAATAGCCAAAATAGCTTTTTATAATTTCCACTTCACCACGTTCTTCCAAAAAATCTTGAAACGCCTTAGTTTTTTGAATTTCTCTTTCAATCAGAATTAGGTCATTCATATCTTCACCTTTAAGGGAGGTACTATGGGTACCACCAAGACCACCCATATCGATAGAGGCTAATGATGTTACTCTCCAGTCCAAAATATCACTTATGCCTTTCATAAATTTGTCATAAGCCTTTACAAATTTATCTGGATCTTTGGGAATTATTTCCCAGTATTTTGAGGCTTTACTTCTCTCCCAATCACCTTCTCTTCTCCATTTCAAATTTGTCATAACCATTGACCCTTCAGCGTCATTTAAGTGCAGACGCTGCTTACTTAAGTGAGCCTGCCACTCTGACTGGGATTTTTCAATTTTTGTTCCCCAATTTGAAGGATCACCTGATGCTATCACTCTATGTGTTACACCTTCCAAGAAGCTGACGGACTGGAGTATCATCCCTCCAGTTTTATATTCAACATCCCAGTAATCAGCAAAATTTCTGGCTATATCTGAGTTGTGACCCATTTTTACATCCAAATTATAAACTCTTACACTGTTTTGAGCAAATGTGCAAACTGTAAAACTTAAGGATAGTAGTAGAAATAAATATTTTTTTTTCATTGTTTTGATTTTTAAGTTAGCAAAATTTTAAGTTGGTAATTTAAATAAAATTTTTTCTAGACTTAAATTCACCTTTTTATCTCATGAAATATTTCCCTTTATATTACCTTAAAATAAGACTCGCACTCCTCCAATATCACCTTCCTAGAGAAACACTCACAAGTACTATTAATCTCTTTAAAACGGCTGTATGTTTACCAAATTTTAGCCAGATTTAAATAAGCATTTATCTATTTTTAAATCAACTAAAAAGAATTGAAAAGAACAATTTTTTTATTTCAAATTAAAATGTTAATCTAAATACCAACTAAAGAAATTCCGAATCTGGGTTAGCATTAATAACCATATTTCCCATTTACTTGGCCAGATGTGAATTCATCATTTATTGTACAAAGCCATATCCGTTATTTTTATGGCAATCTGTTTTCTTTAAGACTAACATATGAACTGTTACAAGTAAAATTATTTGGTAAATCAATACTAATAGTTTTGTTACATTCATTTATTGTTGACCAATAATTTATAACAGTTTCAATTGCTGGTGCTCCTGCTCAACAATCACGTGGGGATATAGAACCATCAATGGGTACAACATAATCATGATTTACTGAAATTCGTAATACAGGAACTTTGTTTGGACTACAATTATCCCAATCATAACCACTCATAGTCCCATTTACTGATCCTATTGCTTTAAATGTATCTGGTTTTTCACAAGCTAATGTGTATCTCATAAATCCATTATATTAAATACCAGATGCAATTTTTTTTCATTCAAATTGAATTCCAAATTTATTTTTTTGATAAAGTAGTAAGAAATCCAGCATCATCAATAGAACTCATTACTTTAAATTTGCATTCCAATGATTTTTACCCATACAGAAAGATATTTGAAGTTCCTTATGGATAATAGACCACAAAACCATGCTGATTAGCAATTTTGTTCATCTCATAATGTTTTACGATTGTTTTATATCCATGGAGAATAAAATTAATGGAGCTTTTTCCTTCAAATTTAAAGGCTCATATATAGTGTATAATCTGTTTGTACCATTATGGTACATATAAGTTTCCTTTTGGGTATACTATTATAGGTATAAAATTATTTTTGTCTAATAAGATTTGATTGTCATCTTCATTTCAGTTGATAAATAATGCCAGAAAGCAAATAATACTTGTAAAAAAATTTGTGTGAAGTGATTAATTATCTTTCAACTCCTTAATTAAAACTATCAAATTTATATCAACCTGAGTATATTATTTCATCATAGGGAATTGCACCAGTCGAAATTAATTTGAGTCATATAAATGATTTACACCCAAGATAAGAGGCTATACAAGAATATAATATAAACTCTCTGTAAGTTCGTATAAGTAGATTCAACCGGTTTTGTGTTTGCCGATTTAAATTTCAAAGTGAGCTGCACCATTGATAATCCTGAGTGATAATCCGAGTATCATGAAAAAAGCCCCTGAAGACATTTTCGTCCACCTTTTCATAATCTATTGAAATAATTGAGACTGCATTACGACAAATCAATAAATTTAATTTGGGGCTTTTGCACTGTAATAACTAATCAATTTTCCTTTGTCAATTTGATACCAATCAATATACATGTTTCCATCGCTCCCAGTAAATTGGGCATTGACCCATTCACCGTATTCATTGCTAGGCATTGGATCTATTGATGACGTTGGTTTTGCAGCGAAAGCATAAACCGTGGTCCATCCCCAATCTTTTCCATCTGCTTTAATTTTTTGGTACTCTTTTTCAATCATTTTGTTAAATGTCTTTGCACCTACTCCTGATTCCCCATTAGAATTTTTCCAAGTTAATTTTTCACTTAACAATGACTCTAATGTTTGATAATCTCTTTTTAACCAAGCTTTATCGATTTTATTAAAAATATCTACTGTTTTTTGGGATCCTAGCATAATTTTTTGACCCTCAAAAGGGCCAAAACCGTTGCTTGCAATCGAGGTAAGAAGTCCCGTAGCGTCAAAAAAGTCTCCTTGAGCTATGATTTCTCCTTGATCATTAAAATTGAAAAAATGATAGCTTCTTAAAGGTGTTATTTGTTCACCTGTTCTAGCGTTTTTCGAATTCCATGTACCATAAGTTCTTACGCTTCCATCAAGATTGCCTTCATTGTCTGTTCCCGGAAGCCAAACCTCAGGGGTATATGCTATTTCATCAAATACCGAATGATACATTTGGAGCAGTCCTTTAAACTCTTCTTTTGATAGGTCTTCTGCTCCATATGAAGGGGGAGTGTACACAAGATCTTCAGAAAAAAGTGTCATTTCAGTTTCAAGATCTTCCGCTTGAAAAAGTTCAAAAGTTTTTTTAGCGATGGCTAAGTTTGTCTTGTATTTAGGATTTGAATTACATCCTACTGCCATCAAGGCAAAAAGCCCCAAAAGGTAAACTAGGTTTTTCATTTTAAAAGTTGTTTAAGTTGATAAAAATTTTATTTCTAAATATAAAAAAAAACTTTTAGAGTCACTACACCCTCAGGAGTTAAATATAAAAATCATTCAACAGCCTTAACCAAAAGTTTGTTGAATAAATAATGGAAATTTCTTTTTTGTAATTATTTCAGATTAGCGATCACCTCACATCGACATCTCATAAACTACTTCCATTTCTGATGCCTTGAAAAATCTCATCATTATTCAATATCACCTCCTTACGGAAACACTCACACGTACTATTTATAACTTTAAAATGGCTGTATTTATGCGAATTTAAGCTACCCAACTTTGTAAAAATATTTGAGTCTTTTCATTCACTTTTAATTTTAAGATGCACTTTTGTATTTACAAACCATTTTAAAAATGTATTTAATAGCATAAAATTAATTTTTAGATAAATCTCTATCCCTTCGATTAGTCTTAAAAATCGGGTTTTCTTCTTTTGTGTATGATTAGTAAGATATTTATTATAGAAAACAATTTTTTAGTTCAGTCTTCAGATTAATGATCATCACGATTTTAAAGACCTATTCTTTTATACAAATCTTGTCTTAACTATAATTTCAAAGCCTTGAATATAACTGCGAGCTTTATGATTAACAATTAGTACAATGCTAATTATTAAAGATTTATTCCTGTATAGAGCTTACAAATATCTTTCGATATTATTAAATCTCCTGGGCACGATGTTTAAGAGGGCCAATGATTTTTTAAATTTCATTGATTCAGAATTAATATCTAAAATTTTTTTATCAAAAACTGAACCTTCTTTAGAATATCTTTTAAACTTCTCGAGATAAAGGCGGTGTTCATAATCTTCATTAATCTATTTATCAAAAACTAGTTTTTCGCTTTTGCTTAGAATATTTTGATAAACACGAGAAATTAGACTGATGTCAATTTAGTTTCGGTTTACTAATTTTTTTTGCACGATTTATTTAGATTTATGATAAATTCAAATTATAACACTTGTATTCAATATTACAATTATTTAGTGAGTTCTATAGATAATTGTAATATTATAATATCAAAAAAATATAGTTTTTATTTATTAAATCATTTTAGTTTTAAGGAGACGTATTTAAATTAATAGTGGAATTGTAAAAATCACTTTTAACAATTATTTTTGATTCTTAATAATTTGATCAAATTTAAAAAAATAGAATATGAAAGATATGCTTGTAGTTGGCAAAATAAAGGAAGGCGGATTCGAAAAATTCATGGGCTTTATGCAATCTGAAGAGGGAATAGCCGAAAGAAGGAAAGTAGCAGACTTAACCAAAACTTTAGCGACTGTGTCTCCAGATAAGAGTGCGGTAATGTTCAAAATATCTGTTCATGATGAGGTTGCTTTAAAATCATTCATGGATGGCTCTAATCCAGTTTCAAAGCCTATATGGGATGAAGTTATGATGAGCTATGAGATTTTTGAGCTTAGTCAAGTTTAATTGAGATAAAATAGTACCCCAATAGAATAAAGTAAATCCTGAGATATCAGATTCCAGGAGTTATTTTACAAGTTAAACAGGATAATCCTAACCTCAACATTTTATGTAATACTTTCTTCTCTAACACCTCAAAGAAAGCCTTAAACTCCTCGTATCACCTCTTAAAGAGAATACTTACAAGAATATTAATCTCCTTAAAACCGCTGTTCTAAGCTAGATTTAAGTATTTCATGGACAAGTTTTAAAGCTATTGTGAAGAAATATCAGTATAGAATTACATTGTTACTTAGTAGGGAAGGGAATGTTTAGAGAGGCTTATTTACTCTTCAAGAAAAGTTTTCACATAATCACGTTGAGTGGGGTTAATCACACGATTTGCATTTCCTCTAACGTGCACGACGTCTCCTGATAAATAAGAGTACCGAATACGACAGGATTCCCAATAGGTGTTCCCTAATCTGGCAATTTATTACCGTTATATCCTTGACTTTGTGTTATAACATAGACAGCATCTTGGGCATTAAAAAATTCCATTCCTACCTGGGATACACTACCTAAAGATGGAATTACATCATCATTATCATTGCTTATGTTTAAATATTTTCTATTTTTAAATGGAGTAGTAGATATATTGTCTAGCCGCATTAATTAATTGATGGATCTGTAACAGCTTTTATTTTATAGAAGTTTTCTAAATGGTACTGTGGCACTGATAAGTGAGTCACAATTGCACAGACAACATCAATACCCATATTTGAATTTTCAATAAAAATGCTATTGGCCAATCCTGAACCATTTGAACTTCCTAAAATTCTAATTTTATCGGGGTTGATATTAGTGTATTCCTGTATTAAAATAGCGAGGCCATCTATCATTTCAATGTCAGGAGCTTTATTGTCTTCATTACAAAGATTCCAGCTGTTCATATAGCCCGTTGGAGCTACTAATGCATGATTAGTCAATATAGTTGACCAATGGTTTATCTCATTTAAGCCGTTAACTCCATCACCGTGCAGTAATATACATGCGGGAAATCCTTCTGAGGGCATATCTTCTTTTGGGATATGTACGTCAATGGAATATGTGTAACCTGTTCGTTCTTGAGTTCATGATTTTGATATTTCAATCTTGATATTTGATGCCAAAATTTTATAGTAAATTTCATTCGTTTTGTCATCTGTTAAATTGTATTTTGTATTCTTTTCATCAGTGATATTGGTATTACTTTCCGTATAAGAATTATCTGTATTAATACAGTTAATAAACAAGATAATTGAATAAAGAATACTAAAGAAGAAGAGGAGCTATAAGTGCATCATACTTGAAATCAAAACTAATAAAAACCTTCCATTCTTAGTGAATTACCTCATCCGAAGGTATTGCTCTGGTCCAAATTAATTTTGTGGCAAAGATCTGAGCTAGGAAAAAATCAAGAAGCCTAATTAGAGAAAATATAGCTGAGCTGGAATCTCAATTAACTGGAGATTAGTTCAAGAAAAGGATCTCGAGGAACAATTTGAAAGCTAAGCATGGAGTTAATAGGAGGGAGCCGCGACATTGCTAATCCCAAGTTAAATGTGAAACCTGTGGAAGTTAAGTTTTTGAAAATAAATAAAAAATAATATCCTCGGCTTTAAATTATTTTCGATAAAATGAAAAGGGGGTAATCAAAACGATTAAGAAAAGGAATTGAAAATTAAAAATTTCATTTATCATACCCCCAAACCAACTATTAAACTAAACACTAATAAAACTCAAAGTTGTTGAAGATAGTTCTATTTTTTGTAATGTGACTTCTTAAAAATTGTTAATCTAGGTTTTAATTAACGTTAAAAAAAACTTCTGGAGTCATCACAAGCGAGGAGTTACTTAAATTTCAATTATTTTTATTTTTTTTTATTTTGTAGACGTCTCAAGGTTTTGTCCATTGGGATCAAAATAAAAAGTGATTCAATAATTTAACCATTTTCCCACTTGAAATAAAAACGAGATCTATTTGAGTATCTTATCCCAGCTCTATTGCCTGTACTCATCCAAGTGAGCCAGTCATTTTTCCAAATATCACCTGTCTTAAAGTAGTTGGTGTGTGCATATGGTTCTACAATTTAAATGTCATTAAATATTTATTATAATTCATAAAAGCTTGTTCTACAATAGTATACGGAGTTTACTGTTACAAACGTAGATCATTGCCTCCTCAGAATTTAGAGATTTGCTAAATTCAAAATTATTTTTTTTGTAAACTTGAAAAATCTCCAATATTTTTAAAATATACACATCTGTGTTTTTAATTGTTCCAGATGATTTTTGAGTAAAAAATAAAATTGATAAAAAGCAAAATACTGATGTTAAAATTATTTTTCATCTCTTTTAATCATTTAATTGATATAAATTTAGATTTTAAATAAAATAAACTCTTAGAGTCACCACAGAATAAAGACAAATTGATGGGATTAATAGCTTCTATCGTGATTTATTATCATCCTACTGCACTTACCTGATTTTGATGCTTTCTCTTCCTCCAAATTTCTTTCCTTTTGTGCTTGTTCTACTATTTTTTACTGTAATAGTTTAACTCAATTACATTTTTATATAAATTATCTTCTTGACATGTTATCTGTGCGTTTAGCATATTTGTTGCCACTTTTAAGTGTTGGTTTATAATGGCAACGTAATTAGATAATGCTTTTCCCTTTGTTCCTAGAGTAATATGCTCAGATGACTACAATTGTAATGTGATTTTTTTTTGCATTCTTCATTAAATTCTACATTATAATGTAGGCAAGGTGTTTCTTTATTATTGTATATTCTTAAATTTTGTTCTTCAATAAAGGTTTTTCTTTTTTATAACTATTTAGCGCTATGTTTTCACTTTTTAACTATACCATTATCCAAACTATTACGTTTACCTATGCCCTTACCAAAACAGAAACCTTTAATCTTACTTAAGCCTCTGATGTGCTCTTCGTAAGGAGCTAAATTATTTTGAGTTCTAGGGCAGCCTTTGGAGTAAGTGAAGACATCATTCGATTTTGCTATTATATCTTTTTTAACATTGTTATATATAATCAATTTACCTAATACTAACCTTGAACAAAATAAATATATCAAAATTTAATGTGTATTTATATTAGGAAGATAATGAACTCTTTATCATAAAAAAATGTCTTATATCTATCTAAATATTTTATCACTCAAATTAATAATATACATGAAAAAATTAAAAGTTATTTTTACAGCAATCCTGTCTTTGATATTCGTTTTAAGTGTATTTGCCCAAGGTGAGCACCCCACGAATAAGACTGTATCAAATACGATAGTGGATGTTGCAGTCAGCAACAAAGATTTCTCAACCTTGGTTACCACATTGAAAGCTGCTGATCTGGTCAGTGCCTTGCAGGGCAATGGTCCTTTTACTGTTTTTGCCCCAACCAATGCTGCTTTCTCTAAAATTGATTCCAAAGTTTTAAGTTCTTTGTTAGAGGAGGGAAACAAAACTAAATTAGCCAATATCTTGACTTACCATGTTATCGCTAATAAATTAGTCGCAACTGATGTTATTAGCGCATTGGACAAAGGCAACGGCTCGGTAGTATTAACAGCATTAAATGGTGAAGCTATAACTGTCATGCAAAAAGATGAAAAAATATGGCTGAGGGACTCAAACGATAATTATAGTGAAATTACTGCGACAGATATTATGGCTGACAACGGTGTTATTCATGTAATAAGCTCAGTTGTTATGCCTAATAGTGATTAAAACCTATATTTCATAACGGCAAAACCCTCAATAAACTGAGGGTTTTTTTAGTTCTCATCAAAGGAATATCAATTCTTTTGAAAACAGTATTGAAGCTTTTGTATCTCAGCATTGGCCTTACCGTTTCCATTAACGTCTAATACTGTGTTAGTGTAATTGTCGGTAGTGCCTATCGTACCATCCGTAACAGGATCTTTCTCATCTTCACCGAAATTGGAAAAAACCGTAATTGAACAATGAATACTCAATAGAAAAGGTGTTTTAATGTGTTTTATTTACGACTTTTATTCATTTTTTTAGCCATTAAAAGTTCAAAAATATTTTCTATGCGAAATAAGGCAGTCTCATCCGAAGGTGTTGCCCTATTCCATATTGATTAAAAATTTCCCCTGCTATTAGGACACCAATGACTATGTGGGAGGAAATGATATTAAGGATAAGAAGTAAGGGGCTACTTATATTAATTAAATCCCTGAGACTGAAAATGTCATCAAGTGTTGATTACAAATTTATACTATTGAATATAATTCTATCTATCAATTCTAAAGGTAGCAAGAAGCCGCAATCTTTAGTACAGTCATAGTAATCAATTTGATTTTGAAAACAAATATGATCATTCAATCAGTACCGATTTTTGTTATGCAGCCAATACATATACCAAATCCAGTATCAGTAACTTTAATCTTCACGTAAAACTCTTCGGATTTATAAATTTATCTGCTATAAATTAAACCAGTAATTAAACTTTATCACCAAAGCTCGATTTCTAGGCATAAAATTCTCAATCAAATAGTTATCCGAGTAAACGATAAATAAATCAGACATTGGTAAATAACGCCACTGAATTCTACTATTGACATTAAAATTATCTATTTGAGTATTATATTGAATAAAAGTAGTCCAAAAAAAGTTTTTTGAAAAATTGATTTCTGCTTTAGGTCCGAACAACAAAAGTTCCTCGCTACCGTAAATAGTTGGGAATTTTAAATTATTTTGAGAAAACTTGACACTGAAATTTCCCCAAGGTTGAATCCTATAATTAAGATCTAATGAAAGTTCCGCTCTTGTTCCATTGTAAAATCCACCATAATTAAATCTAGTGGTGAGTTTTACTTCTCGGCGATCATCAGTTGAATATGATATGTTACCGTTATCAAAATGATATAACTGTTCAGGTAATGGCAAACCATCGGTAAACCCAAAGGGGTAAAGTAGGTTGATATTTTTATTTGAATAAATCAACATTAAAGAACTCGTATTTTTAAATAAAAAGAAGTAGGACATATTTATTTCACTCTGTATCAAATTATTTGCAGTAGATGTTTTATCTCCACGTGTTGAAATATTTATTCCATGCTGATTTATTAACTTATCTTTAGGATAAAATTTATATCCTGTACTGATCCACCAATGATTAAATCCTAGTATATAGGTTGTATCTTGGATTGCATCATAATGCATTTGTCTTGGAATTAAACTAAAGTCATTTAGATAATTATCACCTAGTCCGCTAACATTAAACATTAAACTAAATGCTTCTCCACCATATCCACCCAAAATATTAAAAAGGTGATTTCTTTTTTTTTTATTCTCTGAAAAAGCAAGCCCATAGCCTATGATACTTCTCCATTTACTATCTTTTGAAGAATAGTTAAATTCAAGACCACCAATACGATTAAAGTCACCACTTAAAATTGTCTCGGTGGTATATGCCTGTCGGTTATGAAAATATCCCCTAACAGTGGACCTTTTTAATATGCGTTGATGGATCGCAAATGAACTGTAATTATTACCTGGTGAATCTTGGGATTGAGTTTGTGTATTCATAGCCCCAATTCTTAAGTTTTTGTGAATATTTCCACTCAAACGCGCACCAAAAAGAATTGGTATAGTATTACCATTATCATCTAAACCAATTTTACGACTAAAAAAGGGTTTGACGTAAGTTCCAAAATTATTAAAGATATCGTTATTTTCTAGAAAAAAAATTCTGCGTTCCGGAAATGTCAGGTTAACAGTGGTCAAATTCGTTTGTTGCTCATCAACATCGACTTGTGAAAAATCCGGATTAATAGTTATGTCTAAATTTAAATTCGAAGTAATACTAATTTTAGCGTCCATACCCGCATTGTAGCCGTAATTAGTACCTGAAAAATTTTCGAAATTTTTGTAAATATCAGTTGAGAGATATGGAATCAAAGCAATATTTCTTTTCACTTTTTTAGGTCTCTTTTCCCAAATTAGTTGTCCCAAAAATCCTAAGTCAACAGCAAAAAATTGTACTGGTACTGGAGCCCACGAATGATGAGTATTTGTCTTTGCATCTATTCGGACAAAATTAATCCCCCAAGTATTTTTGTTTCCAAATCTCAAAGATCTAAACGGTATCATCATTTCCGCTGTCCACTTATCACCAGATATACTTGCTTCGGTATACCATTTATTATCCCAAGCAGGATTATAGCCGGGAAATGAAAAACTTCGTCTAGCAGGTTCACCAGTAATCAAAGCCTCAGTTTGAATACCCGAGGGATTTACACCAAAAATAAAGGCATTCGTGCCTTCATTAACAGGATCCAACACAACGGCAAAAGCATCACCACTCCAAAAATTATCTCTTTTTAAGGATTGAACTAAATATGGTCCTTTTCCAAAGCACTCAATGCCCAAATAAATATAATCATCATCATAAGCCATCCGGACAAATGTTTGAACTTCATCTTTTACAAGATCTCCAGAGAGAGGAAAATTCATTGAAAAATCTGTAGTTAATTCAGTTTTTTTCCAGAGCGCTTCATCTAATTTACCATCCAAAATAATGTTATCATTTGTTTTGTTTATTTTTATTTGATACTTCTCATTATTTTTTTGTCCTTTTAGAGAATATAATCCAAAAAGCCAAAATATGATGATTAAAAATCTATAAGCTATCAGTTTCAAAATTGAAAACAAAACAAAATTAAATTTCTTTTAAACATAGGTATTTTCAAAATCAGATTCAGGTACTCCAACTCTAAAGTAATCCTTATTTTCATAACTCACCTTTAACTTATAACGTGCTCGCTTTATAGGCGTTCCTTTAGCTGTTATAACTTCCTCGAACAATAAGGCCTGATTTTATTCTTTTAAGAGCGAGGTCGACAACATTACCAAAGGATTTAAGACCAGATCTATGCCCCTGTCCAATATCACTAGCTATGTCCGATTTATTTGCTTGTAGAAAGTAATCAGTACTGCAATGTGTTTCTAAAAAACAGAAAATGAACCTAGCTACTTAAGATAATTGTTTGAAGGCGTGGTTATTCCATTTAAGGTTGTCGGATCTCATGTAATCTGTTTCTTGCAAATTTGCAGAGAAGATAAGGGAAGGGTTGCTTTGTGAAGTCTTGAGGAAGGGATGAAGACCTATTTTGATTATATATTATTTACCTTCCCTATGGTGTATGGTGAGTTTACCAATCTCCATTTTTACAAAAAAAAATTACTTCCATAAAATGCATTTGCACCAAATAAAATTTTTTCCTAATTGAAGTTGATGAAATTAAGAATTATGTTTTGGTATAAATAATAAAAGTGTTATTTCTTTTCCGAGAAATAGATTCTCTTTTTTTATATCAATTGTTATTTCAAATGCACAATAGATTCATTTTCCCCATTTACAGCATCAACCAAAGCTTGTGTATGCATTATGGCTTTAATTGAGACTTGATATCTCCCTATTTCATCTTATACTTTTGTATTTGAAATTGATTTAAATTTTTTTTCGGTTATAAGCAATGGTATCAGAATCATTATCATACCAATAAAAATCCAATGAATATGTTATTCTTTTTCATCATTCTTAAAGTATAGTTAAAATCACTAGTCAAGATAATGATTTATTACTTAAAGCTAAGTGCTTTCTTGAGTCTTGGGGATAGATTCAATTTTCTTTTGAAGTTAGTTATGTTTCTTACAAAGTTACATGGGAGGTAGGAGTAGGGTTATTCATTTTTTAGGTCGAATACATAGCTCTTTAATGCTTCATAATTAGTTTGCTGTAAATCATTGAGCTCATTATCAAGTAAATTTTCGTTTTCCAAAAGATTTTCTTGAAGATCATAAAATTCCTCATTTTCGTTCTTGACTAACAGCTTATGGGTAAGATTTTTTACTGCATAAATCGAATTTTTTCTATTGACACTTTCAGAGTATAAATATTCACGATGTGTCCCAGGACTATTTAATAGGGGCAAAAAACTCTGACTGTCTTCAAAAGTATTTGAAATACCAATATAATCTAAAATGAAGGAAGTTAAATCTAAACTTTGAATCATGCTTGTATCTTTGGCGTTTTTGCGACTGACATGAGGTCCCGAAATAATTAAAGGGACTCTAACCCCTCCTTCATATAGGGTTCCCTTACCATGTGATGCTGAATAACCACGTAAAATATCGTTATCAGTTCCATTATCACCGATAAATATGAAAAGGGTGTTTTCTTTAGTTATTTGATCCATACCTATTATTAATTGGTTGATGAAATAGTCTAATGATTCAATGCTTGCAAGATACATCCCCAAAGGATCACTGACATCAGATTGACTGTAGGTACCTTCTGGTGGTATTTCATAAGGAGTATGTGGAGCTACGTGGGTCATCCATAAAAACCAAGGCTTTGCTTGGGTCTCAATCCAATCAGATGCCAAATTAGTGAATTGTTCAGTTGCATAAACATACGATCTATTCCTTTCATTATTAACTATAAGAGAATACTCATAATAGCTGCCCACTGATCCACCTATAACTCCAGCAAAATAATCCAATCCAAAACTGTAAGGATGCTCCAAAACGGTAGGCTGACCACTCAGATGCCATTTACCAATGACAGCGTGTACATAAATCTCAGGAATTTCCTCATTGATTTTTTGTTGAATTGATGGTGTAGATTCATCTAACTTATCTCCAGCATTTAAGACGCCAGTTCTAAATCCATATTGTCCTGAAATTAATCCTGCTCTTGTAGGAGAACAAATTGGACTTGACCATACATTGGTAAACGAAATACCTGAAGCTCGCAAACTATCTAAAGTAGGGGTTAATGGATTTATATCATATTCGTTGAAGCCAGCCAACATATCGTTACCTAGGTCATCGGCAATAATCAATAATATATTTGGATATACGTACGCATCATCGCTACAACCATTTGTATTTACAGTTTCTCCTGAGGTGGTTTCTGGACAATTATCTAAATCATCAGTTACTCCATCACTATCCGAGTCTTTCTGAGAATTAGAACAACCATTTTCATCTACGATTTCACCACTAGGAGTATCCGCACACGCATCATCAGTATCGGCGACATCATCTCCATCAGCGTCTAATACTATGTTGGCATCATCATCTGTGCTGTCATCTGTGCTATTAATTGTACCATCCGCAACAGGATCTTCACTTTCTTCACCACAATTGGTAAATAATACAAGTGAGCAAAGGATACTTAACAAGAATATGATGTAACCTGTTATTTTTCTCCAATTTACATTAGGTGGACTGGGTATATTATTATAAATTTCCTCAGGAGTCTCTCTATTTTTCGACATACCATATGAGCTTTAAGATAGTTACTCTTTACCTTGCCTTTATTTTATCGTTAAAAGCGTAAATGATCGTCGCAAAAAGTATAATGGCTACGATCCAAGCATAGCCTTCACCTTGCTCAAAGAAATAAAAATGCCATTCGTTATTACGATTTTCAAATCTAATAGGTGGTGCTCCATATAAGTTACCTAAATGTTCCAAATATGATAATTGTGGTTTACTTGAACTCTCGGGTTGTAAGGAAAAAAAAATTGTTTCAATAAGTGCTTTAAAAGGTATAAATAACAAAAGAGCCAGCACCGTATTTCTCTTTCTCTTTTTTATGTATTGTATTAGTTCCATTATTATTGTATTAGTTCCATGCTTATTATTTCTTTATTGAGAGAATTTCTGACCCCGTGCCGTTAGTATAATGTTCATGATTTGTTCTTTTTTCAAACATTGAGCTTCCACTTCCTTATCATAAGAACCTCGGATTCGTCAGAGTCGCCGATGGAGGAGATATAAAATTTTCCCCTGTCCAGTATGAAGCCACTTGAAATTCAATTCTTTGGTTTGAGCCGATAATCGCTCTCACATACGAACCATCATTTGATTTGATGGATTTTGTCTCCAACTCTTTATTGAAGTTATCTTTGCTTGAATCAAAACTAACAAAATTTTTGCAACTAAAACGTTTGTAACCTAATGAATTATTTTCATCCAAGTTATTGCTTTGGTCCAAATTAACTTTGTAATGAATTTGAGTACTCCAACCTTGTAGTAATCCTTGGCCTTGTCACTTACTTTAGCATTCTAGGCGTCCGCTTTTTATGCGTTCTTTTGACCAGGATAATGTCATAATTAGTATAGTTTCATAATCTCTTAGTACGATAAAGCCATAATCTTTTAGTTCTTTTAGAACGAGAATGGCAACATTACCAAAAGGGTTTAGACCCGATCTCCGCTCAATTCTAATGCCATTAGCGATGTCCAATTCATCCGTGTAAAGAAAGCCTGCAGTACTGCGATATGCTTCTAGAGCACAGTAGATTAATTTAGCTTATTTGGATTGATGTTTTTAAGGTATAGATGTTTCATTTAAGGGTATCTAATCTCATGTAATTTGTTTCTTATAAAGTTACAGAGGAGTTAGGAGGAGGGATTTTTTTGAATTTTTTTGGTATGAGGTTAAAATCTATTTTAGTTTTACATAGCTTGTCTATTTTGTGATTTATGGTTGGTTTCCAATTACTCATACATGATGAATGTGATATTAATCCTAAGAGCCTGGTATTATATTTAAGAGTTTATAGTTGGTAAAATGCTTTAAATCCAATTTTTAAGTTTTTTCATACTTGCCAGCCCCTCTTCAAATCTATTGATCAACATCATCAGAAATAATTATAGGTGTTTGACCATCGGTAATAATGATTTTGGTATTAGCAGATTTTGATAATTGCCTAAATGCATCGATAGACTTGATTTTTATTATGCCATCAGTTAAACCCTCAGATATGATAATTTGTGCATCCCGATCTCCTTTAGCGCTGATTATTTTCCTCTCAGCCTCTTTTCTTTCTTGATTTAGAACAAATTCCATTCTCATTGCATCTTGCTCTGCTTGTAATTTCCTCTCTATTGAATTGGCTAATCCTTCTGGTAATCTAATGGACTTCATTAAAACTGAAATCACATCAATTCCATCAGCTTGTTTTTCCAAGATCATTTTCATATTTTCAAGAATTTCACTCTCAATTTTTGAGCGCATGCCTGAGTGCATATCTTTTGCAAAAAATCTAGCACAAACATCAGAAGCTGCAGATTTGAAAACGCTAGTTACTATTGGTTCATAATTCTTACCGAGATTCTCTAAAATTGATGCCACCATTTGTTCTTCGAGTCTGTAGAGAATTGAAATTTCAGATCGAACACTCAATCCCTCTTTACTCGGTAGATTAAGTTTTAATCTGATATTTTGAGTTTGAGTGCTTTGTTTGATAACTCTGGTTGTAAAGGGATTAAAAGACACTATTCCTTCGGTTATAACCTCTTTGGATAATATTCCAAGTCTTTGTTTAATTCCAACCTGTCCCGGTCGAATTACGGCACAACTATTCATCAAAACTATTATTAAGGTAATTAATAACATTTTCCATCTCATGGCTCAAAATTTTAATTCAATCATTAAAGTATATAAAAAGTTTTAGAAAATCGATTTTTTTCTCTGATACTATATTTTATGTACTAAGAAATAATTTAGCAATAATTTTTTTTATTATTCTTTAGCAGTATTTTTTTCGATAACCGTCTATGTGAGCGACCAAGAAGAAAATAAAAGCAAGTCACAAGAATATTGCAATACATGATTCCAACCATCTGGTTCATCTGTATTCAAGAAATCCTGAATTACTAATGCTGGTACCAAAAAAAACATTAAGTAACCAGAAAATTACAAATTAACCAAACAGACGCTTTTTTCAATTTTATCACAAGGTTAAACTAAGGAATTATTATTTTCCAAAAAATCTTTGTTTTTAGCTATTAGTTACAGCTTTCGTTTAGGTAAATCATGTTTAAAGAGTTTTTAGAAGTGTTATCTGAAGTGACTCGTATTTAGTTTTTGAATCAAAATAAAAATTTATTTACGTTATTAAAAAAATAATAGATGTATCGAATTGTAACTAGTCTCTAATCATATGATTAGTCTCTGTGGGCTAAAGAATTAAATCTATCCCATAAAACTCTCAATATTTCCACCATCGCATAGGTATCCATCTTACAATATTGGAGAAGATCTTTTCTAGTTTGCTTAAAGTCCCCATCAAAGCTTCCATTTGCCATAGCGGCAAAAGTGGAACTTGCAGTGCCCCCCTCATTTATGCTCAGTTTTTTGTAAGAAAGTTCAGGGACTAGAGCTGGCAGGACTTGTTTGATAGAATAAGAGCCTTTCATTTCAGGAGTATAGTACCATCCTTTTTGAAAGGGCTTCATGAGATCTTTAAGTCTTCTGATAATCCCTTCTAAAGGAACCAGATAATCTGGAAATGCTTGGATGAGTTCTTCAATAATATTTTGTTCAAAGGAGATGTTATAAACTAATATGTCACCTTCTGACCCGCAGTCTAAAATAAATTGCTTGATGAAACTAACCCTTGGATCTTTTCCGTCTGTCTCAGCCAAAAACTCAAAGTGCTCGATTTCATCAGCGTATTGTAAATGCAAAGAATATTGAAAGGGTATTTGCTGATAAGGTCGGGTGCGATCAAACAGGGGCACCCCTGAACTTATAGTTTCAAAGTCCAAGAAATACAGGGGTCCACACAGATTGTCGAGGAACTGATTGAGTCGCATCGAATCAACATAAGAAGTATTATTTTTCACTCCCTCTACTTGCATTCTCTGCTTATCACTCAATTCAAATTCATCGGGAATATCTTTGATGAGTATAATACCTTGATTGTAGAGCTCAAACTTCTTTTTTGTGTGAAGATTTCCAACATCAAATACGGCGTCTTTTGGAATATGATTCCAGCACTGCCCCATGAAATCACAGGTGTAAGGACTCGAGCAATGTGCTCCTATGGATTTCTCAGGAATGGTCTCTCGATCAATAACGGTCTTAAGTCTTTCGATTTCCTTGGGAATCCTCGGTAACGATGTTTTGACCTCACTTAAAACCGAAGTTTTGGTAAAAAGTTTTTCTACTTCGATCTCTCCATCACGCTCATAGGTATTGTCAAGATGCACGATGCAGACATCTTTAAGCTTGATGCCATTCTGTTCAATGACATAGCTCTGTAAAGCGGTATCTCGAATATTAATCTTTTTTACGCTTGTCGAGCTCTTGACTTCATAAAATTTCCAACCTTCTTCATCTTCCACCAGTATATCAGCATATACAAATACTCCATTGAAGAAAAAAGCCGCTTCATAGATGACAGGTCTACCATGATCCAAAGCTCGTTTGGTGCTTGCAAGAGCTTTATTGTATTCATAAAATAACTCAGGTTGACAGTTTATACCATCAGGAAAAAGTTGATGTGCTAATTCTCCTACTAAATTTCCTTGATCAAAGATGGCTTGTTGAGCCTCTGTTATTTCATCTTTAAGATTGTAATGATGCTTGTGATAATAAAGTGCTTTCTCACATTGCAATCCTTTGAGAAAGGTACTCTTAGAAAGATAATATTTACGCTTAGCCATTATTTTGGATAGTTTTGTTAGTATTTATCCCAATTATAGATGAAATATTCATTGGTAAAACAAAAACATTTTTTAGTATTAACTGAAAAGGTAAGATGTTTGAAATACATAAAAACCTATTTTGGTTTTGCATTTTTTACCTAACCAATGTTATTTTGAATACCCTTTTCAACTTGATTATTTATCATTATGATTAACCCTGAGATCAATAAGAGGTAATTTTTATGTATATTGAATTAGATTATTTTGACTTCTTAGATAAGCTGAAGCTCCTTGCGGAGAATGATGTTTAAATCAGTCCCTCTCCAATTTAGTTAATACATCAGGGGTTGTTTTGATTTATTTTTCCAACCACTTTGTGATCTATATTTAACAAAGAATATTTTCAAATCACTTTGACTTTCATAGTCCACAAAATATATCTTTTTATCACTTTGACTCTCATATTTTGTAAAATACCATAATCCCTTATTCCCTTTACTTTGAGATTCATAATCTACCTTATACACTTTTAAATCACATTGACTTTCATAGTCTACAACATAAACTTTTACATCACTTTGTGATTCATACTTTACAGAGAACACTGTCTGAGAGTGACCTGCTATTGGTAGAAATAGGATTATCCATTTCATTCTCCAAAGCCAATGATCGTAATTATCTGTATTCATAAGTTCTTATTTGTTATTTATTTACTATAAGTGATTATGTCAGTAACTAAAATAAGAGCAAAAGCAACGAACATTAATGTAGTTATACCAAAATTCAAAAAATCTGGTTCATCTTAATGCAAGAAATCTTGAAATATTAATAGTGGTACCCAACAAAAAATTAGAGTACTAGAAAAATTATCGAACCACCAAACAAATGCTTTTTTCACTTTTATAATTAGGCTAATGTACGGAATTATTATTTTTAAAACTAAAGGCTTAAATTATTGACATATGGGGTCTTATATTAATCGATTGCAGACCAAAAGTTATTGTCGAACCAAAATAATGGACATCATTTGTGTCCTTATTAAAATTAAAGACTATCCAACCTCAACACTTCATGAAACAGCTCCCCCTCTAACGCCTCAAAATAAGCCTCGAACTTCTCCAATATAACATCTTAAGCGAAACACTCTCTAATAATACAGTAATCAGTGCAATAGTCAATTAGAGCCTTAAAGTTTTTAATCAGAGAGATAAGGGAAAAATAATATGTTGGGTGGGTTTGTTTAAATTCATTTTACTAAATTTAATTATCAAAAATTTATCATTATGAAATACATCAAACACCTGGTATTTTTAAGTATTTTTTTTTCAATTGTATTTTTTAATAGTTGTGGTGACAGCGATGATCCCGTTGCTGATACTCCTGCAAATACCACAGATGATATTTCAATTGATGACTCTAATACAGTTTTAGATTCAGATAGCGACGGTATTACCGACTCAGATGATACTTGTGCAGACACTCCTAGTGGAGAAACTGTAGATATTAATGGATGTTCTGATTCTCAAAAAGATACAGATGGGGATGGCGTAAGTGATGATTTGGATAATTGTGAAGGTACAACTGAAGGTACGGATGTAGATGAAGATGGATGTGCCATAATTGCAGATGATAGCATTACTGATGATACAGATACAGAATGTATTACTTCCACAGCAACCAATGATATTGCTGTGGTTGCTTGTAAATATTATTACGATGACGCGCTCACTGTAGTTGTTGGTGAAACTACAATTACGATCACGTCAACAAATGAGCCAGATCATAAAAGTATGTACTATGTACCGAGTAATCCTTTGTACGAGGAATATTCTGAACCAGATAATGAAGATTTCTACAAAAATCCAAATACAATTGCTGCTATGAATTACACCTTTACCATACCCAGGTTTCCTGAAGCAGCTATTAATAGTGAAGCAACTCCTTTTGGCCCCATGGGAGTATCTATCAATAGCGTTGTTTTTTATAATCAATCAGCAAGGCCAGGAGATGATATATTAGAAGAGCTTAATACTTTTGATCAATATGAAGGGCATCCAACTAATACCGGTTCTTACCACTATCATATAGAACCTACATGGTTAACCGAAACCAAAGGTGATAGCACTTTTTTAGGACTTTTACTTGATGGCTTTCCTGTTTATGGTCCTGTTGAGGATGGAGTCACTTTGACCAATGATGATCTCGACGATTATCATGGCCATACCCACTCAAATACCCATTTCCCTGAGGGTATTTATCACTACCATATAACAGCTGAGCTGCCTTGGATCAATGGAGGTGAATTTTATGGTACTCCAGGTACAGTTACTCAATAAGAATTATTGATCTTCATCTTAGTTGTAGCTCTTGAATTTTCAATCATTGTAACTGCAGAAGTATCTTCATCAATAAATGAACAATACGAACCATTACAATTACTGTTACTTACTAATACCTTTGCCTACACTCAAATAGTTACTTTACTGGTACTTTTACTTTAGTACCTATATGCTCTTCATTATGGTCACTATCTTTTTAACAAGATTTGATAAACTTTTTTTTAAGAATTAATTAAGGCTTTTTTTGGGGAAATATGCCTTCGAATAGGGAAGAGATTTTACTAAATATAAAAGTAAATTTTTGACATTGTAAGTGCAAAATGGTAACAATGTGATAGATGCAATACAATACATTTAATTTAAATTTGATGTAAAACTAATATTGTCTTAATTCGTCAGTAACTATTATATTATATATCAGCTCAACTGATTTTCGTGTATTTAAGTTTTGAGAATGTTTTGAAACTAAACTATTTTTTTGCTACTCTTTGGTTTCTACTTTGAAACTAGTGGAATGTTACCATCGTTTACTTAACACCTCATCAAATTAATGAAAACAAAAATATTTGATCTTTGTAATGGAGATGTATTGTTTTGATTGTCTTTTTTGATAACTCTATTTTTCTAACATGCTTTTGGCCAAAAGTGAGTTTTTCTGCAAGTTTACTTTGTGGCTTGTTTATTCTCCAAAAAGGACGTATACCATCGATTTCTTTTTTCTTTAAATTTTTCACAGTTGTATTCAGCAACAATTTTTAAAAATATCCCTGTTGTTATTGGGCCGTTAAAATCTGTATTAAACTCAATTGTTAAATCATTTCTCACAGTACTGACATCGAGTTTTTCATCAAATTCACGATTATTAATATATTCTTGAATCACTTTTGTTGAAGCAATTAGCATTTTCGATTCAATCGGATTACCCCAGTAAGAATTACAGATTGTTTTTACTTGGACATTTGATTTATTTTAAAGCTTACTTTGAAAAGAAATTTTAGATATAAAAAAAGAAGATATGATTCCTTCAAAGCTTTCTAAAGCTGTTAATCGCCAGCCCATTAATTATATAATAATTATTACTCTAGTGGTTCAAAAGAATGCATTTCTTCATTCAAAATCCCTAATTTTTCGGTTAGTCTTTTCAAATAATCTGAGCTCATTAATTGCTTTAAACCATTCATATCGACATCGTATAGCATGACTATGCAACTTGTATCATTAATTTGACCAACAGTTGTTTTGGATTCATCACAAACAGTTGCTCGTTCTTATGACCGTCAAATTCTTTTTTCCAAGCACTATAATTGTTATAAGATACTTTGATAACTAAATTCATATTTTTGATTTTTGGTTTCAGATTAAATTTAAAAAACTCATTAAAAAACTTCTAAACTTATCACAACTTTGTGATAAAAAATTATTACATTGTCAAAGGCACCTTTAAACATTTTTTTATGAAAAAATATATTTTGCCATTAGTAGTTGGGTATGTATCTGTTGCTGCACTAGCAGGTCTTGTGGTAGTACCTCTTTATTTCAATCCGACAACAGCCGCACTGCATGAAGCTTTTCCTGTTGCTTATTATGCTGAACCACTTCTTTGGGCTGGATTCACAGCTGGATTATTGCAAACTTTATTACAGGTAATAATTTGGGATAAAATGGGCTTTAGAACTATCAAAGATGGAGCCATGAATGGAATTTGGTTGGGAGCTATATTAGCAGGTATTCAAAGTTTGAATGAAGCTTCTCAATATGCGGTATTTAACGCTGCTGGTGAGGCATTCACTAACGTCATACTTTTTATGGTATTTACCGCTGTCAGTGGAGGGGCAATTGCTTGGGCTTTTGCCAGGGGAGAAAATAGTAATGCATAAATATTTTAAATGCCATATTTATTATCAGTAAACCATTTTAAAGCAACAGAGCAGTGTTTTAATTATTCTTTTTATCGTTTTTTAATCATAAAATCAGCTAATTAATTACAAGTAGTTTCATATTCAAAAACATGTCCTGCGAAGTTATCCCATTGTAGATCATTTTTAATTTTCTGGACCAAACTAGGGCAATCTTGAAAAATGGTACTGTAACTTTTTTTGTACTTTGACTTTTCAACAAATATTGAATAGCCCTCTTTTCCTTTTGAAACATAAAATGATTTAGCCAATCCTCCTACCAATCCCATGCTAAGTTTGGCTCCAGCTGTTGCTTTTGATTTTGGATCATTGTATACTTTCATTTTGGTATCCCACCCCGGGTTTAAAATTTGTAGCATTCTAGGTTTCCCTTTTTTATCAGCAACCCGATAGAACACATAATAGTCTAACTTCATCATATTTTTGAAGTCAGTGTTCATAGCAGCCTTGACGGATCCTGCCCCCTGACCGATAGTATTTAAAAATCCAGCGATTGCATTATTTTTAAATCCGATTTCCTTCATGTCCGCAACCTTATATTTTTCTTTTATGTCTGTGACCGTATCTGTTGCATTTATCCACATTAATCCACTCGGGCCAAACAATCCAGCTTTAAAATTAACACCTATTTTTTCTCCATTATTTTTAACTATATATCCCTTTCCAGCAAACCCTTGAGAATAGGGAGACATAAATTTTTGAGCAGATAAGAAATTCGAGAAAATTCCAAATGTTAGAACAAGAATAAAAAAAAGTTTCATGATTTTATTGACTAAGTTAGATAATATTTATTGTGAATATAATTGTTTTTTTTTTATAAAATGGCTGATTTTTGTTAATTGCAATCAATAGAAATTTTCCATGCTTAAAAACTCTTCTCATTAGGAAGTAATTCCGTGATATAATTTAGTGTCACATGATAGATTTGAACTATGCACAAAAGTAAAAGGTTATAAAAAATTTTATTGACTCGAATGAAGTGTACATCGTTAGATTGAACTAGCTATTTGCTTACCAACATGAATTCGAATTGGGGGATAGATATGATGGAAAATCAATCTGTTGGACTTGATTCCCATAAACAAATACATAGTCTTTAGGTCAAACCAATTTAAAAGATAAAATACTAGGATTCAATTACAAATTGAGATTATTCAATACTAAATCATGGCAAGTGCAGAAAATTAATCTAACTATAAATTAGTTTAACTTTTAACAGTTTAAGGAATGGATATACGATAAGAAATTCATGGTCTTGAAATTAGCGAGAGGTTATCACTCGATCTATAGATGATCACGAGTGTGAGCCTTTTGGTAATCAAATTATAGTACTCAGGTAAAAAAGGTGATAAAAGGGTGTGAAAAATATATCAAAATATCTTTACAGGAATAATTTTTTAATACATGACAATCAATTTTCTTTGCAAAACTTAAATAATATGGTTTTAACTACTTGTGTTCCTCATAACGATTAGTAGCTCAATTTTCACACTTATTGTAATATTCTTGTAAATATTAGCTGTAAAAAGATTAAATCATGATTAACAATATAGCTGTTGTACTTTTAGGTTTAATCACAATTTTTTCATGTGGGAATAAAAAGGAATACACTATTGATAAAACAATATTAGGGTCATTTGGTGCTAAACACAGAGATGGTTACATAGATCGTATAAAATTACATAAAGAGGAAATTTTTAAAGATTCATCTCATATTAGTGATTTCGTTAGCATTACCGAAAGTAATATTGTCATGTTCGCTTTTGGTTTTATGTCGCGAGCGCAAACGATTCCAGAAGCTAAAGTTTTTCAAGAAAAAGCTTATGCTATGGATTCTTTGAATTCACGAGTTCAGGAAATGGCTGGTATTTTGCATTTTATGGATTCCGAATGGGAAGCTTCAGAGAAAGCATTCAAAAAATCCATAGAACTAAATCCTGAAAATTTACAAGTAAGACATTGGTATACGCTGCTTTTGATGGCTTTAAAACGTACAGATGAAGGGTTTGCTCAATCAACAATTGTACATGAGATGGACAAAGCGGGCAATTTTTTAGTTGCTCGCGCATCTATTTTCTATTTTTTGGAAGATTTTGAACAGATGAAGCCACTGATGCACAAATCACTCGAAAAAGATTCTTTATCCCCTTGGACATTAGATTGGTTAGGCATGGCATATAATGGTTTAGAAGAACACGATGATGCTATAAAAACCTATCTCAAAGCCTTCAATTTATCCGATGGAACTGTTGAAGTTGGTGGCGGTTTAGGTCACGCTTTAGGAGAAGCTGGAGAATATGAATTAGCCAAGGAAATGGCTGATTTTTATGATGAAGCTTCAAAAACAAAATATTTACCGGCATGTCAGCGTGCTTTCATTCACTTGGGAATTGGCGAATATGATAGAGCAATGTCTTTATTAGAACAAGCCTATGAAGAAAAATCATGGTTCTTACAATTTTTACAAATTGAACATTGGTATGACCCAATAAGAAATACCAAACGTTTTAAAAAATTAGAAAATAAGATGAATTTCCCTTCATAAATTCCATTATGATGCTAAAACGAATTCTTTTCTGCCTATCATTATTTCTTATTTCAATTTAACAGACTGAAATGTTAACTCTGATTCCCTCAAATTTATTATACATATCAGAGACGTAATTAAAATATTTTATTAACCTATTCAAGGAATATATTTAAAAGGATTGGTTCCGGACTATTGTGAAGTAAAATAGAAATGTTTTTTAATAAAAGAACTTCTTGAGTCAGAAACTTTTGGAGCATAATTCACAAATTTAACACTCTTGAGCAAAACTTTTTGTCGAACTAAAATCATGGATATCCTTTGTGCCCTTATCAAAATCAAGGATCACTCTAACTTCAACAATTCATGAAACACCCCCCTCTCTCAGACCTCAAAATAAGCCTCACACTTCTCCAATGTCACCTCTAGAGAAACACTCATGATAACTATTAATTTTCTCTAAAAACTACTTTTTGCTCAAGGGTTGAGTATTCTAACTCAAGAGTCAGAGGTTAGTCTTTTGAGAATGGAAATCGATTTTTAATTTTTTTTGAGGTTCGCATTCTTCCTTTTTAGGATGATAAGAGGATCTGATGACGTTGCTTTCATTACAATACAAACTTTAAAGATTTTTATTGCAATGATAATTGTTTTAAAATCTCTAGATAGCCTTATATTTTAATCACATAACTTTTTTGTACCAATGGTGTAATAATATTTTGAATTATTGTTATTTTTTTTTTGTTAAACTATCAGAATTAAAAACTATTTTTTAGTTTTTTTATTAAATTGTCAATCATGAAAAAAAATAAATTAATCTTTCTAATATTTACCGTTTTGTGCTCTCAAATTTTTACAATTAGTGCGCAAAAAAAGATCAAGAGTTCAGATCAACATGAAATAACCAATTTGCCATTGGATGCATTTGAATTTCGAAATATTGGCCCTGCATTTTTATCTGGACGTATAGCCGATATTGCTCTGAATCCGACAAATGATAATGTTTGGTATGTTGCCGTTGGTTCTGCTGGTGTGTGGAAAACTGAAAATTCAGGGACGACTTGGTCTCCCTTGTTTGATGATGAATCATCTTACTCCATTGGCTGTGTTGCCTTGGATCCGCAAAATCCTGCCACAGTATGGGTTGGAACAGGGGAAAATGTAGGAGGCCGTCACGTGGCATATGGAGATGGAATCTATAGATCAAAAGACGAGGGTAAAAATTGGGAAAACCTTGGTTTGAGGGACAGTGAGCATATTTCAAAAATTGTAATTCATCCCGATAATTCAGATGTCATATGGGTAGCCGCACAAGGTCCACTTTGGAATAAAGGAGGGGAGCGTGGTGTTTATAAAACTGAGAATGGAGGAAAAACATGGAGGCAAGTTTTAGGGAATTCTGAATGGACTGGAGCCACAGAT
This sequence comes from uncultured Marinoscillum sp., assembly GCA_902605755.1. GTDB lineage: Bacteria > Bacteroidota > Bacteroidia > Cytophagales > Cyclobacteriaceae > UBA4465. Next base: position 28,609 of record CACLDR010000006.1, read on the forward strand.
TTGCTGATCGACCCACGTGACCCGCAGGTTCTTTATGCTGCAACTTGGGATCGACATAGAACGGTCGCGGCATTTCTGGGAGGGGGACCAGGATCTGGAATTCATAAATCTGTTGATGGTGGAAATAATTGGAAAAAACTTTATCATGGGCTTCCAAATGATCAAGATTCTAATGGTGATGGTCAAGTCGATGATGATGATCTTCCAACTTCAAATATGGGGAAAATTGGTCTTGCTATTTCACCTCAAAATCCTAACGTGTTATATGCAGCTATTGAAACGGAAAGACTTACAGGGGGATTATATCGGTCAGAAAATCGGGGAGAATCTTGGAAAAAAATGTCTAATGTTATTTCTGGAGCAACTGGGCCACATTATTATCAAGAGCTGTACGCAAGCCCTCATGAATTCGATAGGCTCTATTTAATGAATGTAAGAGTGCTTACTTCTGATGATGGAGGAAAAACCTTTGTGCAATTAAAAGAGAGAAATAAACATTCTGACAACCACGTGATAGTCTTTAAAAAAGACAATCCAGACTACTTGATGATTGGAACTGACGCGGGTATTTATGAAAGTTTTGATTTAGCTCAAACATGGCGGTACATTAAAAACCTCCCATTGACGCAATTTTATAAAGTGGCCGTGAACAATGCTGAGCCGTTTTATCATATTTTTGGGGGAACTCAGGATAATGGATCTGCTGGAGGCCCATCTGCGACAGATGAAAGACAGGGAATTAGTAATAGGCATTGGTATAAAACTCTTGGTGCTGATGGGCATCAATCTGCTACTGATCCAGTGTTCAATAATATTATTTATGCTGAAACCCAGCAAGGAGGCCTACATAGAGTTGATTTGTCCTCAGGAGAGCAAATATTGATTCAACCTCAAGCACAGGAAGGAGATCCACATGAGCGCTTTAATTGGGATGCTCCCATTTTGGTTTCTCCTCATGATCCAGCAAGATTGTATTTTGCTTCTTATAGAGTTTGGAAATCAGAAAATAGAGGAGATGACTGGATCCCTATTTCGGATGATCTCACCCGTAATGAGGAACGATTAAGTCTTCCAATCATGGGGAGACAGCAATCATGGGATAACCCATGGGATGTCAAGGCGATGTCAACTTATAATACCATAACATCTTTGAGTGAATCGCCTATTAAAGAGGGGCTTATTTACGCTGGAACAGATGATGGTTTTATTCAAGTCAGCGAAAATGGTGGAAATAGTTGGACACAGATTCCCGTTACCAGGTTGGGTCTCCCGTCTCGTAGTTTTGTAAATGATATTAAGGCCGATATTCATGATGTTAATACCGTTTATGCTGTTTTAGATAACCACAAAGAAGGTGATTTTAATCCTTATTTATTCAAGAGTGTTGATCGTGGACAAACATGGAGTTCATTAAGCTCCAATCTTCCAAAACGCACTCTTTTATGGCGAATTGTACAGGATCATGTCAATAAAGATTTACTTTTTTTAGCTACCGATTTTGGGATATATACTTCAATTAATGCGGGAGAATTTTGGTATAAATTGCCTGGGACACCAAATATGGGCTTCCGAGATTTAGTAATTCAAAAAAGAGAAAACGACCTTGTTGCCGCTTCATTTGGACGCGGATTTTTTGTTCTCGATGATTACAGCCCTTTACGTGAAATGAATTCGACTCTGCTAAATCAAAAATCTAAGCTTTTTACTCCCAGAACTGCCAAGTGGTTTGTTCCAAAAAGTTCATTAGGAAATACTGGTTCTGACTTTTACATCGCCAAAAACCCATTATTTGGTGCAGTTTTCACTTATTATTTAAAAGATGATTATCTCACCAAACAAGAATTACGTCAAAAACAAGAAGAAATTGCAAATGAAAAAATGACAGATATTCCTTTTCCTGGTTATTCATCTCTTGATGAGGAAAAAAGAGACCAAGATGCCCAAATTTGGATTTCAATTTCAGATGAGGAAGGAAATATTGTCCGACATCTCAAAGAAAAAGCACGGAAAGGTACTCATCGTATTGCCTGGGATCTACATCATTCAAGCACAAATGCAATTGATCCCCAGGTTACTTCCTCTCGAGAGTCTGTTGGACCTATGGTTACTCCCGGTACTTATTCAGCGGTATTATTCCTAGAGGAAGATGGTGTGGTGATTCCTCTAAGTGAATCTGTTTCGTTTGAAGTAAAACCTATTCGTAAGGGTGTGCTGCAAGGAGTAGACTATGCTACTATCAATTCCTACAGGAATGACATAGCTCAATTTGAACTTTCATTTCTAGCTTTTAAAGACGAATTAGTGCAAGTAGATAACATAGTCGCTGGCCTAAAAAAAGCGCTTAAAATGACACCAGTGAAAGTTAAAAAATTTATATCACAGCTTTATGAAATTGAATCAAATATCAATTTGTTGCATGATAAATTTTATGGAAGTCCTTCTCGAAAGGAGGTGGGAGAGAAGTATCCACCAACTGTCGAGTTACGTTTAAGAATTGCAAAAAGAGGGCTTTCTACTTCATACGGACCCACGGGACTTCATCGATCAAGTTTTATCATCGCAAAAAATATGTTAAAGGGCTTACTTCCAAGTTTAGCTGAACTTAAAAATAATGTAATGACTTTAAGTGAGGAAATGAAAAGCGCAGGGGCTCCATTTATTAAAGGAGCTGACAATATCAAATAAAATGGTTTTAAAATTTTAATCTAATTTGATAAATATGCTTTGAAGTAAGCGATCTGGATCAACTTGGTGATGTCTAACCTCACTTTTACTATTCGCATTTATCACCGCAATCAATAGAATTCACATGCTTTTCACCTCTAATTTTGAATTGTATATAAATTGAATAAATTATTTAATAAGTTTTTGCTGTTCCCCAATACTCATAACTCGCAATTTTCCAACCTGGAATGAACATTTGATCCATTTGATCCATCTTAAAACCGTTATTAGTTATAATTTTTGGAATATCTCTATTAATATGACAACCACCCCCAAAGGTACTCCAAATAGGATCTATTCTATTTTGCCATCTCTCCACTTTTCGATTAGGTGCTTTTCCATGTTCACAAAATATAAAAATCCCGTTCGTGCTTATTACTCTTCTAATCTCTTCCATTGCAGAATTGTAATCTGGTATTGTACACAGAGAATATGTTGACACTACACAATCAAAAAAATTATTCTCAAAGGGTAAGGATTCTGCACCTGTTTTAATAAATTCAAAATGAAATTTACTGGGGTTAAAATTATTTTTAGACCACATTTCTTCTGAAGGGTCAATTCCTATAATTTCATCTACTTTGTCGGTATTATAAAATGGTAAATTCAAGCCAGAGCCTACTCCAATCTCGAGTACCCGACCATGAGCTAAGGGTATTACTTTTTTCCTCTGCTTCATTTTTGGTGATACTTTACAAGCAGAGTTTACCAGGATGGGTAATAAGTATTTTTCGTACAAATTCATGTTAATTAATTTACGTTTATTGGTAATAATTATTAAATGAGGTGTTTGAAGTGATCTATTCTGGTTAGCTTTCGAAGCATAAAGCTAATAAGATTTTATTATCATCAGTGAATTCTGCTTATCCTACAGGTATCGCTTCAATCCAAATTAATTTTGTGTATGTTATTTGATTCGGTATTTCAGATGGAATAATAAAAATCTTTAGTTGATTCCAGCTTGTGTTTTTATTCCTCTTAAAGCTTTTGTCATCATATCTTACTATTGAATCTTTACAAATAACCGATTTATTGGATGCTACAACAAATTTTATGTAAAATAGGAATAACTGTATATGATAGAAATTTTCCCAACAGAGAGCTCTTGAATTTTCCATGAGCCAATAGTCTATAGGTAAAATTAAATAAAGAGAAGTGAGGTTTGTAAGCTCTCATTTCCAATATCTATTATTACATTTTTAATGATTTTATCTTTAACAATCCTATAATTTTAATGAAAAAAATCACTTGAATCATAAGGTGTCTTACGCTATTCAATAATCCCCAATTTTCTTCATTTTCAAATCCAATAATTGGGGCTGAAATAAATATCATTTAAAAATTGGAGAACATTCCTAGGATAGGAGCTTTAAACGCTATTTCAATATTTTAATCTTGGATTCAGGTCATTTACTCTAATCAATTCTCAGAAAAATTTCCTCATAACCTAGAGCAAATGATCTTTGATTTCCTATTTTACTCAATATTTTAATATGAGAATTCCCTTAAATCTCGCTCTTTTGCCCTTTTATAAACATTAACTCTTTTAATCTTCCCGTCAATAAATTGAACATCATGAACGTTATACTCAAAAATTTCATTTCCATTTTCATCTATATCTGTATAATCATTTCCTGTCGTTAGCCACTGTTCAATGACACCATCTTTATTTTTAGCGGCATTTGCTATCATCCATTTTACTTCCCACTTCGGATCGGTGGATTGAAACCAATTGTCCAGTACCTCTATTTGAGCCTTGGTACCATTTACCACATACCCATCAGGAGTGTAACCTATCCAATCCTTAGCATTTATTTCGGCAATTTTATCTAGATTTCTTTCATTATGAGCTTTGATGTAATCCATCCAAGTCTGTTGATTATTGGTTTCTCCAACAAGCAAAGGAGTCAAAACATCTGTCCCGGGCATTTTAACGGAACCAATTATAACAGGATCATTAGATTTTATATTTTTTTTATGTGAGTTTTCACAAGAAATAATTACTAATGTGCTTATGATTAGTGGAAATATATTTTTCATTTTTTTGGATTGTTTAGATTGTACAAATTTTTCTTTTGGAATTTACTTATACTTTATCAAAGTATATGAAAAGTAGGGGATACTTAATGGAGGTTTTTACAATGTTATAGATAAGGTTTTATTCTCATCAAAAACATATTTTATTGAAATAAACAAAGAAAGAATAACACCTCAGAATTATTTTTTTATCAAGTTTCTTATGAATCTTGAGATAGGAGCCATTAATCCAAAAGTAAGAAATACTAATACGGAATTAAAAATAATTGAGGCAATTAGTGACAAAACTAAGAATCCAATGATTTCAGGTAAGTATTTCTTTAGATTCATATCGCAATATTAAAAACCAATATTTACCAAATTTACTTAAAGGATTAAATGCTAATTTATTTATTAAAAATATTTGCTTAACCGAACAAAATTACTTTTTTTACGGTATAATCTAACTTTAAATTAAAATACAATAAAATGAAAAATATTTTAACTACTTTATTATTGTTTTATTCCCTTTTTGCGAGTGCACAATATTGCATATTTTTTAATTTTGAAGCGAAAGAACCAGAAATGGTTGTATCGACTTTAAAGGGTATGATGGATACCGATTGGGGTAAAGATATTCAAGGCACAAAATCTCTTTTTGCTCTAAATTTTAACGGTAATGACCAGGCTACCCATACTATGCAATTTTGTTTTCAGGATGAGGCTGGGCTAGAATCATTTATGACTTCATGGGGCCAGTCAACGGACGCACAGTTGTTTGGAGATAAGTTGGGTAAATTTATCAATGAAGTTTCTCAATCAATTAACACCCCTGCTTGGTATAAAAATGATTGGTCAAATGATAATGTTTTCATGGTTTATCAAATGGAGGTAACAAATCCATCAAAATATGTACAAGAATTTGCTGCATTTTCTCAAAAAATGGCGCCTAAATATGGATTTGCCAATAATTCATATGGTGTTGGATATCCAATCGTAGGAAAAACAAACGATTTCTCCCATTTTGTGTGGATTGGTTCGACAGATGTTAAGACTGCACTGGCTGGGACTAAGCAGCTATATGCAGATCCTGAGTTTGCTGTTTTCGCCAAAAAGGTAGCTGGTATAAGAAAGATGGTTAATACACTTATGATGGTAAAATTGGCAGATTTCTGATTCAATATTTAAATTTAAAAAAACTTAGATAATTTTTTTGTTTGAATAGAGTTCAATACCTAATTAATACTGGGAAATGTAATTTAATTGTTAACTCCTGAAGTTTAAACTTCAGGAGTTATACAAGAATTCAGAAAATTCTTGATTAAAACTTTTGTCAAAAAAAAAAAAAATTTTGTACATTCCTTTTTAAGTGCATAGTCAAAATCAACGCTTATTGTCATATTAAATGTAATGAAACACCTGCCATCAAATTTCAAAAAAAGCCTCGGGATCCAATCTATATTACTTGTTTAGCAACAACCATAATTACCATACATCTATTTTCAAATGGCTATACAGATTCCAGATTTAAATAATTCAATTTGGCAATAATCCTTAGCTTATTACTTACTTTGAGTTTCGTTAGTCACTTTAAAATAAAGATAACTTTTTGTTCCTGTAAAATTTTTGTTTGGAGTTAATGTCCTTAATCTAACCAACTCTATTGTCGGAAAGGTCAAAATGATTCTAGTAAACAATCTTCAGCGTAGGGCTTATGAAAGTACTTTTGATGACAAAAGACAAATAATATTTTTTTAGTCAGAATACTTTTCAACTAATTTAATCAAGTTACTATCAAAAAGCCTACCCAAGATTTCATTGTTTTATAATTGAAAAGGATATATTACAATTCTTGAGTCTTTCCCCGTTTGGTCTTTTAAATTCACCGACAATGCCAGCTTTTTTATTGATGGCATTTTCTATAAAATAATTGCATTTTACACCTCCTATGGATCTTAGTTTTCCTTGAAATCCTTTATCATAATCGGTTTCATAATAATGAATTTTTATATGTCCAATTTTAATTAATTTACATACAATACTAATCTCTTTTCCAAAGCTTGTCAATCCGTCAAATACAAAATTTTTATTTCCCAAAGATTTAATATTACCTTTATTTTGTCTTTTTTCAGTATATCCTGTGGCGGTGTGATAGGTAATCGGAGTTTAACCGATTTTAGTAAGCTTGCTTGTTACACCTGAACAGTTATTCCGACTATTGTTATTTGCATCGGTAAATACAATATTATTTACAGATTTTATATTCCCTTGCGAGCCCAATTTGTTATCGTTCATATAGTAGGTTACAGTTTTTAACTCATGACAAGAAATTTTTGCATTGCCTATTTGATAATTAATGGGAGGTAATATATCCAAATAAATATTATTCATATAAATCTTAGCTTGGGCACCGGTTTTGAAAAAATAGATTTCATCAATGGTTGAAGATATCTGATAGAATCTATTATCATCCATTAAATATAGACTTTCCGGGGAGCCCATCTTAGAAGAAATTATAAAGCCAAGTTCCTGACTGAAAATGCATGTGGTAATAAAGAAGCGATCAGCAATAATTTCCTCATCAAAAAAAATTTAATAGAAGTTATATTAATTAATATGCATAAAAATATGCTACATAAATTAATCTTTAATTCGATAATTTTTAGTTAGAAATATGTTGTCTTTGAAAAAGTAGCGTCTCCATAAATGATAATGAGATTCAAGTTTTTGGAAGTTATTACTTTTTATAATAAACAAAAAATAATAACTTAGGGTAAGGGTTATTTAAAAAAAGGGTAATCAAAACGGAAGGGAAAATAGTGCAAAAAAACTCCGATTATCATACCCCATTAACCAAATACTTAAACTAACATATAAATAACCTAATTTTGTTGAGGATAGTTCTTTTTTTTAGCAACAATAAAAACTAACAATATATTGAACTCACTATGAAAAATCTGTTGTTTTCATTATTTCACTATTCTGTTGATAAACATATTTACTCTTATTTTATGTTTGTTATCCAAAAAATATTAATAAACTCCTAAGATACCATACCCTAGGAGTTTCTTAGATAAATTCAGTAGCCTGATCAAATTGTTAATTAAAAAAATTGAGCCAAACTACCTATCTAACTTTTTAATTCCATCCGTTTGTAAAACATTTTTCATCCCACGGTTTTAACAACTTATAAGTAGATAAAGGTATCTTTTTCAGGCATTAAATTAAATCTCCAGGATTTAGCGAAAAAATCTTAAGGGATGATATTAATAAAGAAAAAACAAAATTAAGCTGGAATAATCAGTAGGCAGTTCTGGCATTGTTGATCTTGGATGTGAAACTTAAAGGCCATAAAAAAGGGCAGTAAAAACAGCAAGAGAGAATACTGCTTGTTACGCCCTTTTCAACCAATTAAATCAAACACTTATTTGAAAAAATAAAATTGATGAGGCTGCATCGTTTTCCCATATATTTCTCATAAATAATGTTAAAAAAACTCCTAAAATTCTAAATCAAAAAAGTTCTTTTAAAATTAAACAGCATGCGCTCACCTCATTACATCATAAATAATAAATTTTTTAATATTTCAAAACAAGTTACAGATTCCTCTTAAATCACCTATTTAGAAAACCCTTTTAATCTTCTTAAAATGGCCTTAATCACTTAAAATTTAATTGCTCCGATAAAGTAAGATGCTCATTTTAATCACTCAATTTAAGCTTCCATGTATTATTTTTTGTGTATTTCTTTGGCTAAAAAAAAGTCATAAGTTTGCAACTCTTTCATAAGGATAAGACTACACTACTGAGGGGATAAAGACTCAATTTACACTTTAGTGCAATCCCATTATAAATGTCGCTCCATTTACTATGATAAAGTTAGCGGCATGACAATTCGATTTTTAAACAGTAGATTAACTTGGCTAAATGATTACCTGTTTGAGGGTAGGGTCACTCAATTAAATTGTCTAATCTCGTTTAATTTGTTACTATCGAGGTTAAAAAGAGTTAAAAGTAGGTTGTTTTGCAAAGTGTTGGTAAGGATTAGACCTATTTTTGTGTTGATTATATGCTCCGAAGTATCTATTATTTTCCCATCTACCTATTACTGCCAGTTCTAATTACTAACCATACTAGACTGACAACATAAACATTTAAAAGTTTGTAAATGGCAGATTACGCAAAATACAACCGTAAGTTTTTCGAGATTTGTCTTTCCTTTTAAAACTGCATTGACTATTAGTTGATTATCAAATTTGATTATTTTATTTGTTTATGGCATATTTTTCAGTTAATTTTTTAATCTTTTTAGTTCCTCTGCTGAGCTATTTTTTCTTGTTTTCCTTTTTTGAATATTTTGATTACCTAAATTAATACGATAGTTGACACTCAAAACAGTCGTTTCCCATTTACCTCGAAATGAGTTACTAATTTCTTCATTTGGTATTTCAACCCCCACTCTAAAAATATTGGTTTTTAAAATATCATTTATTGAAATTCGAAGACTCGACTGTTCGAATTTTTTTTCAAAACCAAAATTAACAGCCCCATTTGGTTTTATTTGACCTGTTCCAAATGGCTCTCCCGAATTATACCACCCAGATAATTGTAGGGTTATTTTATTCGTCAATTCATAGGTTTGAAATAAGCTTAAATTCAAACTTTTGGATTTTACCGAAAACGTATTTTCAGTAAATCCTGCTTGAACATAAAATAAATTTGCTGCAGTATTTAACTGTATGTTCCACCAGTCAGTTATCTTAAAAGGTGTCGAAAAAGACAAATTAAAATTATTTTTGAAATTAAGATTTTCAGAGGCCAATACCTGTTTGTTACCGATAATTCTTGGTTGAAAAAGGCCAATTGAATTTTCATCATGACTGTACTGAAATGACCATATGAAGGAATTTAGCATATATTCAAGCCTAAATGCATTTGTAAAGGCTGGTAATAATGTAATGTTTCCCGTAGCTAAGTTATTTGGGTCAAGGAAAAGTACTACAGGTGCTAATTGGAAGAAAGTGGGCCTAGTTATTCTCCTGCTGTATGAGGCTACCCAACTATTTTTATTATTGATTCTATGATTAATAAATATGCTGGGGAACCATTTATTAAAATTTCGATCTACTAAATTTTTTTCTGTACGCGAGTCAATTTTTGTAATTGTTTGCTCTTGCCTTACACCTAATTGGATATCAATTTTTTCGGATGCCTTGATTTGGAAGGAGGCATAACTAGCATATATATCTTCTTTCATTTCAGCATAATTTGTTAAATCAAGATCTTGAATCCAAAGTCCATTAAGGATGGTATCAACACTCGCATCATTTTCCAAATCTGAAAATGTTACCTTCATACCAGCCTCGAAAGAAATAGATTTATTTATTACACCTTGATAATCCAAAGCGAATGTTGAGATTTGAATTTCAGTGTCTTTACCAGTACGTATCTCTCTTATATTTTGTGCATTTCCAATTTTAACGGTATGAATTACTTTATAATTAAGAGGATTTCTTGCATCGTATATAATCTTATCAAAATTGGCTGTGAGAATATTATCATCACTGAAATTGTGTTGAAAATTTAAATTCCCGAGTAAGTTTTGCCAACTATTGTCCCCAATAACATTTTGCGTCATTTTATCATATGGATTTGCCTCAAGAGTTCTGTTGATATGTCCACTGGATTCCAAAATTTCCTGGTGATCAAAAAGGTTGATTTTGAGACCAAAAATTGTTTTATTGCTTAAATTAATATCAAGCCCGAAAGTTCCATTTTTATCTGAATTAAATGGGAGCCTCTCATTTATGGAATTAGTTATCAGAAAATCATTACCAAATGGAAGTTGCCATGTATTTTTAAATTCTTGTGTAGAATAATTATTTCTTATAGATAAATCGCCGTAAACATTTATTCGATCATATTTTGAGTTTAAATTTAAAGTGCCACCATACTTTCCACGATTACCATATCCCAAAAATGCCGAAATACTTCCATTTGTTCCCATATCCTCGTTTTTTTTCAAAACAATATTGATCATACCTGCGTCTCCTTCTGCTTCATATTTAGATGAAGGAGTAGTTATCAGTTCAATTTGCTTCACATTTTCGGCATTAATCCCATTCATCATTTCTACTAAGGCCTCCATCGGTAGACGTGTTATTTTTCCGTTCATCATAATTTTTACGCCCTGCTTACCTACTAATGAAATTGCATTATTCATCTTATCAACCGTGACGCCGGGTGATCGCTGAAGGGCATCAAGTAATGAACCTCCTGAGCTACTAATGTTATCTTCTACATTGATTACAGTACGATCAATTTTTTGTTCAAATAGTGGTTTTTTTGCCTTCACGATAACATCACTTAGAACTGCAACATTCTCATAAAGTTTTATGTCGCCAAGATTAAGAGGAGAATTTTTTACATTTAGCTCAAATATGGGTGTAGAATAATTCAAGTAGCCTACAGAACTTACTTTGATTATGTAATGACCCGCGATGATTCCTTCAAGTTTATAATGACCAGATTCATTAGTTACTTGACCTTTTATTAATGAAGAGTCTGAGGGATCAAGTAATAGTATACTTGCAAAAGGAATTCCCTCTCCACTTTCTGTTTTTGTTACCCCGGTAACTTGAAATTGTCCAAAGCTCAAAAAGGGAAGGAAGTAAAGTCCTAATTGGATTAATTTGTACATTATGATTGGTTGATCTTGGTTGAAATTTAAATTTGATAGATTAAAAACTATATTTGGGGTTGATTTTTCATTTTAGTTTGTTGTTTTTAGGGCGATGAAATTTTAAAGTGGTAATTTAAAAAAAACTTTTAGAATCGAAAGATCCTGGAGATTAATGAAAACTTTACAAATCAAATGTGTTCAAATTATTTAATTTGATAATTCCCAAACTTTGGTCTTTGATATTCTATGATATATCCTAAAATTTTGATCTAGAAATACTTTGAAGAATTTGAACAATAGGCGTTCCGTTTCACCGAGCACCAGGCTTGTATTTATTAAGGTTTTTTTTCTAATGAAGAAATTTTGACTTAACAACTTTTAAATTAGCTACTGCGTTGAAGTATACCTACTAAATTATAAATCTCAAATATGGTTTAAGAAATAGTTTAATACTCTCTTAATCTGGATTCATAGTAGTCTTGAAAAAACGTATTAAGTTGAATACAGAAAAATTTTACTTGAAATTTCTCAAAATTTTTCCTAACGTCTTTACATTTTGTTAGTTGGTTTTCTTTATTTATTCACTTCTTATTTAAAAAAATCAAGTCTTTGTGAGCCATAGTGATTTGCTATATTATCCTCTGCCATGGATGTTAAATAGAATTCAATTGGGCCATAAGTTTTTGAATATGTAAATTTTCTTAATGTCCAAATTATAAGTCGCCTTGTCCAATCTGGAAGATGACTGATTTTAATGGTTTATTCCATGATTTTAATACTAACTCAGCTAATTCATTTTGGGTTCATATGTCAATTCGTTCTAAAGTTTCTTCTTCTATTCTAGCAAGCATCTTATTAACAATAACTTTTGCCATATTAAGTAAATCCATCATGTATGAGAAAATTTATTTGGTCGTATTATACCGTAATTGACCCCTAAGTTTTTCAACTCATCAATGAATTTTTCTTTAGTCTCAAATATTTTCAGGTGTGTTAGTTTGTCTCCGTTTATTGCAGAAATATATTGAAATGCTTGAACTTCATCTTTCAATGCCTCTTTCAATAAATTTGAATTTCTTAGACAGTCAAGATCCAAATAGGTAATACCATCCTTTTATCGAGTTATACCAATGGATTAAAAAACAAAATCATTTTTTTATTCCTTTTATTGAATCTGGTTCTGTTATTGAGCTTTGAAAAAATCATCAATATTTTTAATTATCCTTTTGGGCTTCTTTACGAATTAATATTCTTACCCAGAATCCTCTCTTTTTGACTTTTTTTCAAGATATTGTCCTAAGTATCCTGTTGCTCCTGCTACTAAAACTTTTTTTCGATTAATTTTTCACAAAGTTAGGAGCTTGTTAGGTGCTTTCTCTTGACTATCGTTAAGCACGTCTTTTCTTATGTATTCGTTTTTTTATTCTACTAAGGGTTTTGGGATAAACCCCTTGATAAGAATATATTTTTGGGGTACCCTTTGAAGCAATTCGCCTTGTGTATTTAATGAATCTAGGTAACATTACTAAGCTGATTTGGTGACAAAAGAAGTAATAACTTTTATAAGTAAGAAGTTCATTTTCTGAAGCAATCCGTGCAATTACCTCCACTTTAGGAACTTAAATTAATAATGATTTAATTTTTGACTCCGTAAATTAATATTTCCGTTTGCTCCACGGCTTTATAGTTGTAAAGAGCAGGAATATTAAATGTGTAACTTTTACCTGCATAAATAAATTGTCTTTCAGTGTAAAAGAAAGTGATTTTATCAATTCTATGGGTATTATAAAAAAGGATGACACATACTTTGCCAATTAAATATATTCTATCTAAAATTATTTCTTTAGTAAAAATATTTTCATGCTTTTTAGAGGTTTATTTCTTATTGAGTTTTGGAGTAATGTTATTTCGGTGTTATTTTAATAAAACATAAAATTTTATAGACTCAATTAATTTGCACATAATTTATTTTGTTTCGACAACGGCTAGTTGAACTATGTTAGCTTTCAATTTTTATCAAAACCATTCTTTAGATGATATAAATTAGCTCTGAAAATCTTTGTTATTTGGAAATTCCATCTCCATATTTCAAGTCATCCATTTTAAAAACAATTATCGAAATTAACCATTGTAACTTCCTTCGAAGAAAGTAAAAAAAGCTGTTAAAATTCTAAAATGGGATATTAATTCAAGTAATTCATTTATTATTGGAGATATTGATACTAAGGAAGTTAAAACCTTAAAAAAAGTGATTTATTTCTTGAGAAGTTTTAAAGGAGGTAGGAGAAGGGTTATATGCGGTAATTGTAAACAATTAAATAAACCTTTTTTAATTTTTAACATTGGCAAAAATTGTTTTATGATGAGAACATTGGATTGTTATCAAATTGATTCCTTTGAACGTCATTTCCTGTCTCAATATAATACTTAAAACCTCTTACCACAGAGAGTAAATATTTATTCATATTTGGAAGAAAGTAGGTTTGTTTAATTAGAGGGACGATACAAGAGGGGTATTTTTTCAAAGCTATTTCAGGGTAAATGTTTAATGATATTTTAAGTTGAGAAACATTTTTTTTCAATTTCAAAATTTCCCAAATTACTTTTCCTAGGTTTTGGTTACCTTTTACTATTATCAATTCATAACCTTTACCTTCCCTCCATTCAATGAAATATCTATTCAAGACTAAATTATTATAATATTTAATCGTATCTCTTGCTCCGACCTTCCCCCATTTCTGACAAGTGTTAGCCTTACAAAATGGATGACTATGATTAAGGTTGTTTGGTGATGATATGACCTTCCAAATTTTTTCAGTTGAGCAATTAATGATCACCTCTGAACTTAAAACTGATTTTGTAACCATAAAATCTTCCTATTACCTTTAAAACTATAAATAAAAGAGATGAACCTATTTTGATTTTGTATAAACACCGCTAATTTTGAAATGGAGGGTTCTTTTTAACATTGATGGATAATATAATTACCGTAGAGCTTTGAAACTAGAGAATCTCAAAATAATATAAACTTTTCATAATAATTATGTTGATTGTAATTTGTTTTGGAACTATTCAATAGTTTATGAGTGTTATGAAGACTCATTAAATTAAATTAAAATGTCAAATTATAAATGTAGTTGTGGTAAGACTAAAAATGTTAATGGTAATTGTGATGGCTCACACAAAAGTTAAACGACACCTTTTTTTGAGAGAGCCTTAGGAGTATATGAATAAAATAGTCAATCAAGACAAGGCTAAATATCAAAGTGAATCAAAGCTTTTCGCTTATTACTCTAGGTTCTTCGACAGATTTGTTATCGAAGAATTCAGGAGAAAGCACGATGCTGATACTTCCTTCAAGGGTCACAGGGCAATGATGCTTGAAATAGAAGCATATGTTCAAAAGGTTACGAGGTACGATAATAAAGCAGACTACTATAATTTAGTCGACACGCTGAAGAGGTTGGCTGAAAATGATGTTTAGCTAGTGTCCATTCAAATTTCTTGAAAAGGTAATAATTACTGCCTCTCTACTCCAAAACAGCAACAATCGATGCTTCTCGATCAACTGAAAGGAGATATCCCAACCCTCTTTTCCATACGCATTCATGACATCCGTCATTTTTTGAAGAGGCAATTTACTAGATCCAAATAGTAATGTACTTAAAGCCCCTTCCTTAACTATCTCAACCTTATATTCCTTTTTAATATTCATTTTTCTTAATTCATATCTAAAAGTTAGTAGGTTTAAGAAATAAAACCAAACTGTAACTGCAAGAGTAAATACTGTTCGGTAATGAAAGTCAATGGTTAAGAA
Source organism: uncultured Marinoscillum sp. (assembly GCA_902605755.1). Taxonomy (GTDB): domain Bacteria; phylum Bacteroidota; class Bacteroidia; order Cytophagales; family Cyclobacteriaceae; genus UBA4465. The sequence continues at coordinate 43,847 of CACLDR010000006.1, forward strand.
TACACTTTGGAAGAATTTAATTTTGGCTCCTAAACTTTGGAAAGAATATGGAATGTAGATATTCATTGCGCAAGAAAGAGGGAAAGATGGGGGATATAAACTTTTGAAAATAATTTTAGTTAAGTTAGGTAATTTGAACCAACTAAATAATTATATTGTTACAAGGTGTGGACAAATTATATTTAAATAAAAAAAAGTGCGCGATTTCTTTAAAAAGTATTCTAAGAGAGATATGCTCTAAAGTAATTGTCGAAAACTGTAGGGACATAGCAAAACAAAAAATTAAAAATAAATTAGTTTCTGCAGTTAAAGAAGAAATGAAAAAAGTGATCGTAAAGAAGATGAAATTGAATTGATATTTTGGAACTAATTTTTTTATAGTATTTTCCAATTTTCTCAACGAAATTCTTTCAATTCTAGGCTTCATTTAGAAAATTAGTATTCTTGTTTAAAGATTGGAGTTAAAAAGGGCAAGTAATAATAGGTATTCCTTCGATCATATCAAGCTTTAGGGCACTGCTTTAATAGAATCTAATTAGTCAAAAGTCACTTCTAAAAACCATTCGGTTGCTTGGTATTGCCTATTTTGGTTTGCGATAGTACAATTTTCCGATTAATACTTTATTAAGCCGAATAAATAAGTATTGCCTTATTAATCCGAGAAATTAGATAATCAGCCCTTTTAAAAATTAAATACTCACTATTTAAGTGAAAACGATCTACATTCTCATTATCTTACGAAATTGCTAATAACATGCAAAAATTTATGTCATAATGCGCTATTCTCTTGATAAGAAGCTTAACCCTTATCTTGTGGAATTATTTAAATTGTTATGAGATGTTTTTTCGAGTTTAAAGTAATCACTAAAAAACATAAGTTGATATTTTATTGAATTTGACCAATAATTCCAATTGTGACTGCCTGGGCGTATAATATATTCATGCGGTATTTTTCTCTCAACCAACTTATTATGTAATCTCTTGTTAGCGTTAAAGAAGAAATCATCAACTCCGCAATCAAATATTAGCTTCAAATGCTTACCATTTAACATATGAACCATATTAATTACTGTATTTTTTTCCCAATTCTCTTTGTGATTAGAATATTGGCCAAGTCGTTTGCGTATATCCCAATTATTTGGAAAAGGGCGAATGTCTACACCCCCACTCATACTTCCAGCTGCTCCCCAAACATCTGGATGCTTAAATGCGAGGTAAAAAGCACCATGGCCTCCCATACTTAAACCTGTAATTGCTCGGCTAGTTTTTTTAGCTAAGGTATTATATTGTTTATCAATCGTTCCGATAAGTTCTTTTGAAATATAGGTTTCATACTTCATTTTATTATCGATTGGGCTATCAAAATACCAACTATTAGTTCCGCCATCAGGGCAAACAATTATAATATTGTATCTATCAGCATATTCTTTTATAAAAGGAACTTCTGATAGCCAATCAGAATAATTTCCATCAGCGCCATGAAGTAAATAGAGCACAGAGAGGCCGTCTTTTTGTGTAGAATAATTGTCAGGTACAATTACAATATTTGGAATAGATTTTTTCATGGAGTTACTTATAATCATCACTGTATCCACTGTAGAGGCAGATAAAAATGGGGAATTACAAACTAGAAATAACAATATTAATTTTAGTCTCATAATTTTAATGTTTTAATACCTTAACAAGTTTACTTTATGAGTGACTGCATCCCATAGATGCTAAACTAATGTAAGTATTCTAGATTATTTTCACTCGATTTGATTTCCCCCAAAAACCAATGATTATTATTGCTAAAGGGCTAAACTAATAATTCTAATTAATGATTCAAAAATCTATAACGTTAAGACTGTGGAGTTACCTGAATATTGATTACTGACCAGGAAAACAGATTGTGGGTTTGGAATTGGTAATGCTCAGATTTCAGCTTCCTAATGTTTTTTTGGTCATTGATTTGAAACTTGACAAAAAAGGGTTTAATGTATGTTAGTATATAAATTTATATTTCATTTTTCTATATTTTAAGGCTATTTATCATTGAAAAGCTTCAATAAATAACTTTCAAAACTCCTTGATTTTTACCTCTATATGGGCAAGCAATGTTTAGAGAATTAACAAATTACGGATATATTAATCGAGAAAAAATAATATAGGTAGGTATATCTTCAGACGTTTGATAACAAATGGGGACTACCTAATTTCACCTAACATTAAAATAATAATTAACTTGTAATCGGGAGAGGATAATAATGCTAATAAGAAAAAATAGGACAGATAAAAAACCTCACTTAAGTATGTTTTAATGAGGTTTTTAGATTTTTTAATGTTAATTATTTTTTCATTGCATTAACCATACTCAATGAATCATCAAAAGTCATCATCAAGGACAATTTATCATTATTTACCTCAAAATAATGACCAAATATTGTATTCATTCCATCAGCAGTAGCATTTACTTTACAGAAAACCTTATTGCCCTCACTAATCATAAATTCCGGGTGTACATGGAAATTGTCCCATAATCCAGGAATTTTAGACATATTGGCCATCAGATTCTGTTTTCCTTTGTGTGTTCCAGATAATGGATGTTTATCTCCAGGAAAGATCCAAGTAACATCATCATGAAGGATGCCCATGAAAGATTCCATATCACCTTTTCCGAAAAAGTCATATCCTTGCTGCACTAATTCTTTTGCATTCATATAAATTCTGTTAATAGTCTAAATTTTAACTTCAAAATAAATATATTAAAAAAACTATTAAGTTGCCACACATTAGAAGTTCTTTTTTTACATTATGAAGGATTTGCCTCAACTCAACATCCTATGAAATAATTCCTGCTCTATTGCTTCGAAATAAGCCCCAAACTCTTTTAATGTAATAATATCACCTCTTTACAGATTCTCTCACATAAACTAATTATTTCACCTAAAAACGGCTGTATGCATTCCACATCTAAGCATCTCAATCCTATAATAATCCCTCGTCTAGAAAATGTCAAAGAGGATATTGGAAGAAAAGATGTCAAGGATAGTCCGGGATTAAAAATCCCTAACAGCGCGTACTCTGCGCTTGATGTTTTTTAGAACTTTGCCCTGAATACCATCAATAAAATTATGATACCACGCACTGATGTTATTGTCCTGCGAAGAACTGTAATAACTGAAGTTAGCAAAGCCGCCAACTACATCCCTTTCAAGGTATAATAAATTAAGTTCATCCTTTGAAGGCAAAAACCAATCATCATAGGTTGCTCCATCTATTGTTACCATATAATCAGCACAGAGTTTTGCTGCTATTTCGTCCTCGCTACATCCAGCCAAAATATTTAGGGTGTTCTGCGCTCCCGTACCAATTGCAGTTCCATTTGCTTCTAAAATTTCAACTTCATAGCAACCCCATTCAGCAGATCCAGCTGTGCCCCACTCGGCTCCAGCTGCTGTTGTTTGATCTTCTGTTGCCGCAATCAATCCGTGTACTTCTCCTGCTTTATATCCATTATCGTCTTCCTCAAGAATGTAAAATATAATCCCTCCTTGGTATACATCTCCGATTGCTACGTCAGCAAGAGGATTATTCGTATTTTCATCACAGTTAGTGTACAATATAAGTGAAAAAAGGATGCTTAAGCAGAGGGGATATTTGATGTTTTTAATGATGACGACTTGCTTTTGATAAAATGTAAATTATGTTTTCTTCTAATTATCTTAAAACTATAATATAATTAGTGTTGACCAAAACCAATTGATTTTTTTTTTGTAAACTTTTAAAGCTAATTCTCAATTTTGTAATTAAAAGAATGACTTTTAATATTTTATTGACGGAAATTTTGTACTCTTATCATAAAATAGAAATAGCTATTTTGAGTTTTACAATTTAATATTTTGAAGCATTTAAAGTTTCTTTTACATATTTAATTAATTCTATAAATTCTGTTTATACGTGTAAGCTCATCCAAGAGCTTATCAGTTTACCAACGTGGACTTGAAATGGGAACTAATTTGGTGATAATCTTGAGTGGGCATACCAAATGAGATTAAAATTATCTTTCAATTTGGCTTTACTGGGTTATTCATACATTTATAAAAAAATTAATTCTTTAAAAAATTTAATTATTCGAATTATGCATCATCTTGTTATTTTAGGTTAAATTAAGGTTATGAATAGATTAATTGAGTTTTGGGGAGTTTATTATCCAATCATTTTAGCCTTTTTATCATTTTTATATTCCGTTACCCTTTGGTTTACCGGAAATCAATTGGAGGGAATTTTCGTTGGAATCTGGGTTCCATCAATCTTATCGGCATCAATTGCATTGAGACAGAGGAGAACTGAACATCACAATCAAAAAAAACAGGATCTAGACAAAGAATAATGGAAAATATTGTGATGTTTACTATCGGTACGGTAATATTCATCTTATACCTTCTCGGGTATGTGATGATGATTAATAAAGCGCATAATTCTCAACAAACAGATTTGGAAAATGATCCAGAACTTATATTGCACTATAGAAAAGAAGATTTATATAGGGTATTAAATATATTAGTACACCTAGCAAAGTCTGATGGGCATGTATCTGGAGAAGAGAAAACGATGATTAGCAGAATTGGTAGAGAAAATAGTCTCGGTCCAGATGAAATAGAATTACTTATCAACGAGCCTAAACCTGTAGGGGAAATTGAAGATTTGCCTAAGGAAGCTAAACTGGAATTAATAATTGACATTATCAGATTGATGAAGATAGATAATGAAGTTCATCAGCAAGAAATTAAATTTTGTGAAAGTATTTCAGTAAAGCTAGGTTATAATGCTGAAGTAGTACAGGACCTATCAGCTCATATATCTACCGCCGCACAAGAAAATTCAAGTAAAAAATTGTTAAAGGAAATTATCAATAAATTTTATAGAAGTTAAAAAAACTAAAGTTAATAATAGTTTATTTAATTGAAACCAAATTATTACAACTCTGTTAAGGCTTATTTTTATCTCAGCTCCAGTTTAACAATGAAGGATTGAGATCGAGTACACGCTAAGGTCATGGAAGAACGGATTTAGAACGAGGATTAAGGCGGGAAAGCAAGAGGAAAAGATTACAATCATTTAGAATATTATGATTTAATTATTTCCGTATTAATTTGGATTATGGTCCCGCAGTGGTAATATGGTTGAAATCAATTCGCTCATAACCGTTGACGAATGGGCTATTTTTGTTTAGATAATTTACTTTATAATGACAAAGTTTTAAGTATTTGACGAGATAAATCAGATAATAAATTCAAAAAAAGTGGGAAAAGATTAATTTTTTTTGGAGACAGCAGTTTAATAACACGAGGTAATGATATTAAAAAAAATCTTTCAATATTAAAGTTGATCAATCAAAAAGTCCATTTGAAAGATATTTTAGTCCGGTGTCGCAAGCCACAGCAACAACTCTCGATTTAGGGCCTAGTTCATTAGCTAATTGTAATGCTCCTGCCACATTCATTCCACTAGAAGTACCACAAAATATTCCCTCCCTAATTGCAAGATCTCTGCAAGTTTTTCTTGCAGTGGACTCTTCAATGGTGATAACATTCTCAACATATTTAGAATTATAGATGGCAGGAATAAATCCAAGACCTACTCCCTCTACATTGTGTGCCCCTTTAATACCTTTTGAAAGTATAGGAGAACTTGCAGGTTCTATTGCAAAAATTTTACAATTACTCCCTACATTTTTGAATGATTTTGCAATTCCCATTAATGTTCCTGCAGTTCCGATAGTATCGCAAACTGCATCGATATCTTTATCAAGTTGTTGAAGTATTTCATCTCCGAGTGGAACAAATCCTTCAATAACGTCACTATTATTCAGTTGATCAGTAAAGAAAGTATCAGGTTCATTTGAGATTTCTGATGCTCTACTGATCATCTTACTTATAAGTTCCTTCGTAATTTTTCCATTATCACTTTCAATAATTTCTAAATCTGCACCTAATGCTTTCATTAATCCAATTTTCTCCTTCCCAAACACATCTGCGGTAATCAATCTAAATCGATACCCTTTAATCCCACAAACAAGAGCTAGTCCGGCTCCAGTACTCCCACCAGAATATTCGACGACAGACATTCCTTTCTTCAAAATTCCTCTTTTTTCTGCACCTTCAATCATAGCAAGTGCCATTCTATCCTTTTTTGAGCCCGTTGGATTATTTGCTTCTATTTTTACAAAAACCTCACCTGACCCTTCCGGAACTATTTTGTGAAGCTTAACAATAGGAGTATTACCAATTGTGTCTAAAATATTTTTCATAATTTAAATTAGGATTTGTTGAGCAATGATTTACTTCTCAATCATTCTGTAATTAAATTGTTGAATTGGATTTGGGAAAATTTTTAATAACATGTGTTATTGACATGATAAAGAACGCTTTTAAATCAGATTTTAGAACTATTCTATTCCATGTGATTAAATCTTATGTACATCCACCCATAGCTGTATTATTGCAATTATTCTATAATGAGACCATTTGACAGAAATGAGAGTGTCATTCGAGGCTCGGTTATTGCCAAGACTTCCTTTTTTGATTTACCTTCATCTTCTGCATAATGTCGTAAGGTTTTAACGCTCAATGTGTCTACTGATAGTCTTCCATTTACAATTGTTGATTTTCCCTCTAAATTGGCTATTGGAACAAAAAATCCATGATCTTTAAATTTCACAAAATCTCATTATCACCGATTTCTACATTAATCTAACATCCTTTTTTAGAGCAATATGAGATAATTTCTCCTTTCATTGGAATGAGTTTATCTTCCGTATTAAAATATCATTTTTACTTGAGATATTTACCTCAAGAATTTAAAAATTAAATTGTTCCCCGTAATATTTAGCATTTTCAATTTGGGCAAGGCAGTATAACGAAAGAATGACAGTTAACAATGAAATATTTATTTTTTTTATCATTTAAATATGTTCATTGTAAATTCCATATTAGAAAGATTGTTATCATTTACCAATGCGCAATTTCTTTTACAATAGTGTTGAATTTTGATAACAAAAAATTATCTTTTTAAAGGTTTTGTAAAAGTGTTTATGAATTTAATTTTTTCATCTTCAAACTGAATAGCCTCTTGATACCTTACTCCAATATTATTTACAATTTGGCTATCCCAGATTAGGACCCATTCATCTCCATCTTTTGTTTTAACGGAAAAATGAACGGCAGAACTGTAATCTATTACTGTAGAAGATGACCAAAACTTAGTTAAAAAATTCACAACACTATCTTTTCCTTCTATCCTTTTTCCATCTGGAAGACTCCATAAAACATCATCAGTGAAGTAATTTGATAAATTATCGAATCTTTTTTCTTGACAATTTTTAAGTAAATTTTGAAATTTTACAACACGATCTGGATTTCCCATTGAAAAGTCTTGAGCATAGGTAGCCTGAAAAAGGTAATTAGGTTTTTCTTGACTTTTTGCAACGTTTTCCTGGTTATTTAATTGGGTATTTTGATTACGTGAACAGGCAAATGAAATAGCAATTAATGTGATCAACGGAATATTTTTCATAGGCTTTAAGTTATTTTATTAAAAATTATTAGTACGAGTAAATTAAAAAAAAACGCTAGAATCACCAAATCCAAAGTTTGATATACAAATCCATAAACCCCTTAAATTGTTTGAATTCAAAATATTGTAATATTAAAATCTTACTTCTTTTTTTGAAATAAGATTGGACTTAAAAAATTATCGTTAATGAATTTTTCAAATACATTTTCACTAGCGCTTGAAGTGTTCAGAAAAGTTGCTAAATATGGCATTTACACAGCCGTTCTCAAAGTGTTACAGTATTTACAGTATTTCTCAACGAAGGTGACATTCGTAAGGTTCAAGCGTAATTTGAGTTGTTTTAGGAAAACTATTTCATGAAGTATTGAGGTTATGGGCTTAAATATTTAGTAGCTTTAAACAATGAATAATAAACAAACTAAAAATGAAAACAAAAATTATTAAAAACCTCTTGGGAGCACTGATATTTATTTTTATATCCTGCTCATCAACTCCTGATTCGAGTAAAATTGCATCTTTAGCTAAAAGCTGGGTGACCTCATCATATGAAAGTAAGGATGCTGCTTTGAAAATGGTCACGGAAAATATGAGCGATGATGGTTATAATGTAGGCGCTCGATATGTTGGAGTTGGATTTAATTACAATTCTGATGTGATGGAAACAGATGGTATGATTGTAACTAACGTAATAAAAGGAAGTCCAGCATCATCAGTTATTGAAGTTGGCGACAAATTTATCTTAGTAAATGGAGTATTAGTAACAAAAAAATCGACTGAAGATGGAAGTCTGTCTTTTAGGGGTAAGCCCGGTGTTCCAGTTACTGCAACTGTTTTAAGAGAGGGTGAAGAAATTTCAATTACATTTGAAAGAGGAATTGTAGAACCTACATACTCAAAACAACAAATCATCGAAAACATATTGGATGCTGATGCAGATAATTGGAGTGAAAATTCTCGAGGATATGAAATTCGTGAGGTTGTAGCGGATGCATCAAAAGGAATTGTTTATGTAAAGACCTGGGATAAATTTTTAGATGAGGTTTCAGGACTTGAAGCTGAAGCTCTTACGCTTATAAGATTTGAATTTGACCAAAATGGTAAAGTTTTAACTGTAGGTAATATGACAGAAAGTGAATTAGTTTTAAGACAAACGGGTTGGTCGATCACACGATAATTAAATAGCCTCAATTTTAGGGGCTTTTTTTTATTTCTTGCGCTGGTATTTCTTCCTCACATTCTTGAATAAATTAACAATCCATTAACTAGGTTCCTTATTTCATACCTAATAGCCTTATAATAGCCAAATCCAACTATTGTTATCTACTTCAAACATTCGATGTTCTTAAAGTATCCTCTCAAGAACTAACATCAGTGTCACAAAAATACTATTACTCTTAACTAGAAGATGAAATTCGACATAAAATGTTTGATTAATATTCCGTTGATTGTTTAAGAAAATTTTTGATAACGAATGTTTAAAGTTTGTTTATGATCATAGTTGTGGCATTTCGAGAATAATTTTAACATTTTTTAAGACGATTTTAAAAAACACAGAACTATCTTTTACAACTTTTAGTTATAGTGTAGTTATTAGGTTTTTGGTTAGGAGTATGACAAACAGATCTTATTTATAACTTTCTTCTCTGTTTTGATTACTCCTTTTCCTTGGTCTCATATATTTTGTTCTTCGAACTTTTAGTTGTCTTAAATATCCAAAAGTAATACTACTTCGGCCCAAACATTAACTCAGTTTATTTACTTAGCTGCTTCAATTTCAAACTGATTTTAGCAATTACATGCTTTGATAAATTCACAAATATGTGACCTAATAATGAACCTATTTGTTTTATCAGCAGTCATTATTCAGTATGCATGTAGTTTTATTAGGGTTACTAGGATTGGTAACTGTTTTATGGTTATCAGAAAAGAGGGTAATTTTTGATGCTTTAGGAACTATTGATCTTTTGCTTGGAATAAAGCGAAACTAGGAATGCCAATTATGTTATTTTCCTTTGTACTTTGGGCAAGGTGTTTTTGAATTTGTATATAAAACCTCTGCATTTTGGTTGGTCGGAGTTTTTAATAAAATTTTCATTTTGCAAATAAAAATTTTGTCTGTTGTTAATATTTTAGCCTTAACCTTAAAAAAAAATAAAAAATATACTATTATTCTTTCTCTTCATAGGAATACTGTCTGTGTTAGGACAATAAACACAAATGATGCGAGCTTATATTTTGGAAAAAGGCAATGAAGCTGCATATTTAGGAATGGAAAAAAATTGGCAAATAGCCTCGTAAGTCATGGTCGATAAAGGATTTTTTATTTAATGGTCGGTTTGGAAACGAACACCGAGAAAGGGTGATGAAAATTGGGCACATAACTATTTTTTTAGTAGATGGACCTTTGATCAAAATCCAAACGAAGAAGATATTCTTTGGAAGAACATTTATAAAGCTTTTAAAGGGCTAAATGAAAAAGCTGTCGATAAAATGCTTTCATCCGATGGAATCATCAAAGAGGTTAGACAAATGACCTATAAAGAAGTAGCATCATCGGGATGGTGAGGATAAGAATAGGAAATAGGTGACAAGGCTTATTTTCATTACATGACAGAAAAAAACAAAGATTTTGTTGATTATGAGAGTTCATTATGGAAATCTGTAGCTCAAAAGCATATACTTGATTGATGCAGAAAGTTTTGGGGACTAGTATAAAATCACCGAAAAGAATAAAGCTGTGAATGATACTGATTTTACCCATTTAGCATTTAATTTTTTCACAGATAAGAAGAATAATCAGCAACTACTTGAGCAAGATTTCTTATTCAAGAAAATTGTGGGAGGGACTTGAAAATTCTCGAGATTTGTTGTCTGCAGAGGAACTTACTTTAGTTTACTCCACATTTTAATTTGAAAAAAAAAGGATTTGCATAATTCCGAGGAGATGGTAATTTTATGAGTCTTTTTAAATCAGTCTTGCAAACTTTTATCAACTTTAGATAATTTACAAAATGAAAAACTATTTTAATTCAAGTTATTCAATGTATATCTTAATTTTTTGTTTCAAACAAAATCCTCTAATATGTCTTTGTCATATTCTCAACAATACAAATTAAAAAATCTGCTTTATTAAAATTCTCCGGCTGAAGCTTTTTAACATTTTCTTGATTGACTGTACTTATTGTCAAATATTTAAGTTTGGGAGCTTCATTTTTTAGATACCAAAGAATGCCATCAGAGGAATCCTCATGTCTATCGGAATGATAACTTCCATTAACATGTAGAAATAACTTGTTTTCGGAATAATTTTGAAGGATAAAATACGCCATTGTGGCATCCTTTATGGCTTGGGCCTTCGGAAAGTTTACATTGACATGACCAGGAATCATATTTATCATTTTTTTATATCCCGGAAGGTTTGGGTCATATTTAATTGGTAGGGGTGAAATCCATTCCTTTTCAGTTTTTGTTAAATTTTCTAATATAGAAAATCCGTTTCTGTAAACAAGAGAGGCATATCTTCTGGGTATATTAGTTGAAACAAATTTTATTGAATTATTTCTTGCATAATCAACCAGAGGTTTATAGTCTGTTTCAAAATTTGACCAAAGACGGGCTAGAGAATCTAACTCGTAGTAATCAATTAATTTATTTAAATATTGCTGTACAAACACTTCATTATCCCTCTCAAATATTTCAGAACCGAGAATTAAGTTGTTTTTTACGTTCAATGATTTTGAAATTTCAAGTGTCAGCCAATGAACAATAGGATTATTGTGAATTTCTCCCAGTAATATAATATTTGCAGAATTTAATTTTTTGATAAGTTTTTTATAGGTAATCCTTTTACCATTACTGCGGTATAATTTGTAATTTGGGTTTCCTTGTCCAAATGAAGAAGCAAAAGAAATAAAAAATATAAGTCCTCCTAAAAATAGTCTCAAACACATGTGATTAATTTTATACTTAGTTATTGTCAAATTTTTCCAAACTTATAATCCCGCTAATCAAGTTTGATAGTTCAAAAAATTTGCACGATTCAATCTTTCTTAATATCTAAAAAAAATATAAATATTATATCTGTTTTTTTGTTAAACCATGGTGATTATAATTAAATGAGAGAATAAATTTAAAAATTTAAGGTATTTAAAGATTTAAAACCTTTTCACCTTTACCATTGTGTTTATAAATACTTTTTGAACCATCTATTTCAAAGAAATATTCTTCGTTATTAAATATTTCATATAGATTTTCATTACTGAAAGCATATTCACTTGATCGATGGACATGGTCAAGTACGATTTTCTCGAGATTATTGCTTCGTAAACCGTATACAATATGCTTATCAATAATTGTGTCCCAATTCTTATTTGGAGTCAATCCCTTTAACTTCCTCCAAATACAATGTCTTTTGAATAGGTCTAAATTATAATTTTGAAATATTATGTATTCACTTGGATCAGGGAATGGAAAAATTTTCATTGCGTATTCTGCATTCAAGAACTCACCAAAATCCTGTAATCTTTTAAGTGTTAAATCAACTAAACTTAAATGTGTCATATTGGTTCGAAGCCACGCAAAGACTATCTCTAAATCAGGATGATCACACATCTTGAATATGGGTTCTTTGTTCTCCAAATTTATAAGTTTTTATTTAGGTGGGTCAACAATGATAACAAAACGAAAACTCAAAGGTATTTGAACATTTTAAGTTATTCAAAAATCATTTGTTATGAACAAAAGATTAAACATAGAATAT
>CACLDR010000007.1 GCA_902605755.1 uncultured Marinoscillum sp.
GAAAGTGACGGCACCAGTTATTTGCATTTTGGTACCGAAACCTCAAATTTAACTATTAATTCATTACAAATTCAGGGCAAAAAAAGAATGGCTATCGAAGAATTCTTAAGAGGCTATCGCATGAAATAATCAGCTTATCATTACAAAATTATATATGAAAATATCAATGATCGCAGCCATGAGTACTAATAGAGTAATCGGAATAAATAATGACTTACCTTGGCATTTACCTGATGACTTCAAATTCTTTCAAACTAAAACAAAAGGACATCATGTGGTTATGGGTCGCAAGAATTATGAATCCTTACCTCTAAAATTTAGACCCCTCCCAAATAGAATAAATCTTATCATGACGAAAAATAGAGATTATCAAGCTGAAAACACACATATTTTCCACTCTCTTGAAAATGCTATCAAGTATGCTGACATTCAAGGTGAAGAGGAATTATTTATTATTGGTGGTGGAGAAATATACAAATTAGCCCTATCCTACGCCGATACGATTTATCTAACGGAAGTAAATGCATATCTCAATGGTCATGCTTACTTTCCAATTTTCGATAAACAAGCTTTCAAAGAGACCCTAAGATCACACCACACTAGAGATGAACGGCATCATTACAGCTTTGATTATGTGACTTACGAAAGAAATTGAGAAAAAATACATGACTTTAGTTAAATAGTTTGCCCTTCTTTGTCAAATTCAATTTTAATTGCATCAATAATATCTTTTTCCAAAACTCTTCCATTATTTCTGTCGGCAGTTTGAATCACACAATATCTCAAAACATTCAATATACTCCCACCAGAAATTTGAAAATTATTGGCTATTCTATCAAAGTCAATATTTTCAATATTGTACATGGAGAAATATTTTTCCCACAACTTAACCATCATAGATTGATCCGGCTTGGGAAAATAAATAATACTTTGAAATCTTCTTAGGAAAGCATCATCAATATTATTTTTAAAATTTGAAGCCAAAATAGCAATCCCATCAAAATCTTCAATTCGCTGAAGCAAATAAGATACCTGTTGATTAGCAAACATATCATTACTACTCTGTGTATTCATCCTTTTACTAAATAAAGCATCAGCTTCATCAAAAAACAAAATCCATCTTTTATTCTCTGCAACTTTGAAGATATTAGCTAAGTTTTTTTCTGTTTCACCTATGAATTTCGAAACAACTGAAGATAAATCTACCCGATAAACATCTAAATTTTGACTCTTTCCAAGCAGTGCTGCCGTCATAGATTTACCGGTGCCCGGTGGACCATAGAAAAGCGCACGATACCCCTTTTTTAGATATCTACGAAGATCAGCGTTACGCATGATTTCTTTTTCATAATTTATCCAAGTCCTAATATGATTAATATCTTTCAATAATTTGGATTCAAAAATAGCGTCACTCCATTCCAATCGCGTAGTCAAAAGCTTGGCTGGAAATGTAGGCGAAAATCTGGGCTTGAAAGGCTCATTCAGTGTTAAATTAGATAAGAACTCTTTACTTACAATCAATTCTCCACTCCAAATAGGTTCATGATCGTTTGTAAAACCTAAAGAGACAATATTCTGTTGCGAAAGCAAATGTTCCTCTTCAAAACATTTATATAACTCAAATCTGCGTATTAGATCTGATCCTGAAATAATAAATGCCGTCGTTTCTCCTGTGGGTAAAAACCCATTATGCTTATCACCCTTAATACCACCAAATTCAGCATAATACCTATCATACTGTTTATTTTTAGTAAAAAATATATCAAAAATTGAAGGCCTCAAGTGTGGTGCTAGGGCGATTATCATTACCAAACGTTCAATTTCTCCCAATTCATAATATCTTATGAATTGGGCGTAGTACGAGTCATCCTTTCTCAAATCAGGCATTAACGGTAATTCAGCCCCAACTACTTGCTCGAAATAGTCTTTCAACCTAAAAGATATAGTTTCCTCCAGCCACTCCAACTCCTTGGCTAAAGTAGGCAAACTGTTTTTTAAAATTAGATCCATAGAAAATACTTTTAATTTCTTTATATTCAGGCAATTAAGATTTTAAAAAAACAGTTATTTTTTAATAATATTTGTTGAATATAATTTACCTTTATTGTTAGTTAATTTCATGATATATGCTCCTTGTCTCAATTCACTTATGTTTACGGGATTTTCATTAGATTTTAAGAGCATTTTACCTGATAAATTATAAATCGTGAATTCCTTTAAATCTGCCATCCTGATATTTATTAAGCCACTTGAGGGATTAGGATAAACCATCTGTGAGGGATTAGCTAGAGATAAAATATCTTCATCTATATCAATTAAGTTGATTGTAACCGTGGTCGTGTCTGTCCAATACCCATCAGAAGCCTCTATTATTAAAGTGAATATTGGTGAAATTTCAAAATCTAAAGCGGCGCTGTTACTAACGCTTAAGATTCCGTAAATTTTGTCCAGACTAAAGGCATTTGATTCATTACCATAAATTATACTGTATGTATATGGTAAAGTCTCACCATCTATAATTGCACCTACCAAATAGCCCGATGGCATTTTTTCAGCTAAATTATATGTTTTTGGATTGAGTTTAATTAACGAATACATATTTTTTGGTAGCTGATTAATTCCTGATTGTCTGCGTGTTTCTAAATATTCTTTCAATCCATATGTAGCGGGTTTCTTGGACTCATATTCAAAGGCATTTATAAAGTCTTGATAACTAAAACCAAAAGTACCACTGAAATAAGTATCATTTTGGACATGGGTTTTTAAGAGATCCCTAAAGAAATTAAATTTTGGAAATAAGTAATTTTCTGTGAAATACTCTTCAAATAAAATATTTAAATAACGGTAATAGCTATTTTTATAAACTTCAACATTAAGAATTCTAGTGACTAGTGGTCTTTTCTTATTATAGTCATAAAAATGGTTCAAATTTCGGTTACCCCAATCATTAGATGTAAAGTCTACCCCAAAAGTATTATCGCAGTCATATGGAATAAATTCAAACTTCAAATTATTTGGATTATAGAACAAGTAATAGTTATTATTAAACCAACTATATCCATCCCAATGTCCAATGATTGCCTCAACTGCCATTTGCCTTATGAAAGAATTCACATCGAAAATTTTTTCAATCTCCTCCTTAAAGGTTTCATCTGACGTATTATTTAAAATATTAATAAAGTGACTTAATTCATTTCTATCATCAGCACTTTCATTCATTTTTGAAGTGATCTTTTTATCATCATAAACTTCTTCCTTATACGCTAAGGACATACCTTGACTGCACTTATAAAGGAACCCCTCTTCTGAGCCATAACGTTTATCTATAAATTCATCGTCTATTTGTTCCACATTTAAATAAACACCTTTGTAATCATCATTAATGTATAGTATACTAGGAGCAACTCTTTGCGAAGGAATATTCATCAATCGATAAAGATGCATACTGACAAGTTCTCGAATATGTGAAGGATCAACAACATTGGGTTTCAAATTTAGTTTTTTGTAACTTCTAAATTTCTCTCCTCCAAACTGTCTAAAATCAATCTTGTAAGACCGCTTATCATAACTTCTCCCAGTATTACCCCTTAACCTTATACCTGCACCATCAACTGTAACTTGATCAAGTTTACTATTAGAAAATGTAACCTCGGCTTCAACATAAATATCGATATATCTGTTTTCCTCTGCGTGCAATAATAGATTATCTTCCTCCTTAATACGGACTCTAATTTCAGTAATTTCTTCCTCCAGATATAGAAAATCTGAGATAGGATTGATGTTTTGGGATTTAACAGATTTTCCCAATAAAAAAAAACCTATTAAAATAAATTTTTGTATTTGATTTAGATAAAAATTCAATTCGTTATACTTGGAGGTTAGGATGGTTATCCAAATTAAAGTTATAAGTATTTTCAATGTGGTATTTGAAGTATTTCATAATGGTAATTTTTGATTATTTTTCATATCACTTACATTGTAATAATGAATGATTATATCAAAATGGTAGTAGCCTTTTTTCCTTTTTATCTATTCTTAATTTTACCCCATTTTTTAACATTTATATTCTAAAAAGTATGCTAAATAAATTTTCTGATATTATTCTGACACCAATGTAAAAACAAGAGCATATTAAAAACAAATAAAAAATAGATTATTATCCCTTGAATACTTATTTTAAGAGAGAAAAGAAATTAATGCTACTTACCGATACCATGAATTTTATTAACCAAAAATTTGGTACTCTTTTAGTACTCTAATTTTTTCATCTTCTCTTAGTGCTCTATTGGTACTCTTACTTTTTTTAGAAACAAAAACACTAACTTTAGTGAAATAAGATTATTTATTGAGAAAGGTTAAAATTAGATCCAATTTACAATCATCCTTTTCGACATCCAAGGTAGTTTAACCGTACCAAACCCCCAAGGCAGGCTCTTTAAAAGAATGTCTATGGTCTTTTTCTCCACCTCTAATTCCCAAAAATCATCCTTCTCTTCTATAAATCCTTGCCTTATAAAAAATCCTTCCCTCATAGCATCTATGGAAGAGGATTTTAATTTTTTCCAGTTTTGCATCACTCCATTGAGCATTAAGTCTGAAGTCTCCATTTCCTTATCGGTCAATTCAATTTGCAGAGGTACTGGTATTGATAAATTAACTCCACATAAAATTTTATTTAGAAGTAATTCATTTTCGGGAGTTTCATTTAATCCTGTTACTAAATATTGAATAAGGTGAACAGCTCTTACCGCATTTTCCTCAGTTTTAAATGAGCCTTTTGCGGTCATACCTAACATTTGGAAAAATCGATCTAAATAAGGCCAAACAATAACAATACCTGCATTTTTTATTTCAATTCGGTACTCTAATTTGAGTGATTCAATCTCATCATTCAAATCCAAAACTACAGGTACAGGCTCTGGTTCTATATCATTTTCTTTCAAAATTTTTCCACCTTTCTTTGACTCCTCTAAGGAAACAATCATTTCTTTGAGCTCTTCTGAAATATTCAAAAAAGCATAAACACTCATATCAAGGTCATAAGAAATTTGATTTCTCTTTTGAAATTTACGCAAAAACAAATTCACTAAATCTATCGCAGTAAGATTCAAAAACTTTTTATTTAATACAGTTTGATAAATAGTCTGATAAAACAACTCATTGATCATCTTAGGTTGGATCGTAGGCCAAATCTGGGTAAAGAGTTTAATGATATCAGATTTATAAGACATTAAAAGTTCACTTTGCCTCGGAAATAAGGCTCTCAGTAGCAAAATTAAAATATCTTCTTTTTCATTTCTGACTACTCGGTCTCTCACTTCACTATTTTCCATTGCAGAAATAATGGCGACTCGTATGTCCTCATTTCCCGATATTAAATAACTTTCAATTTTACGAATAAAAGCAAAATATGATTTAAATAAAAAGGAATAATCAACAGGTAATGACCCCGTAATAATATAGTAAGTCACTACATCAATAAAATCTTTACGGATATCATCTTTTACAAAATAAGTATTTGGAATAGGTATAACTTCTTCCGTTGTTTTTAGATTATTAAACAACTTCATAAAGGGAAGAAATTTCATTTCACCTTCATGCAGTGCATCACTTGTAATTTTCAATAATTGATCCTTAATTTTCGGAAAGGCAAAAGATGTCCTCTTCGCCAAAAAGTTTACTGAGGACAATATGAATTGACCGTGATCGAAACTTTTTAGATGAGAAAGATATCTAAAAAGAAAGGTGATCCATTCATTGTTTACTTTTAAATAACCCCATCTCTTTATTAAAATATTTAAATTAATGACAAAGGCGCCATACTGTGGTGATAGGATAAGTAATATTCGATCCACGATCTGTGGTTTTATTGAAGGAATGATCTTGGTAAAAACGTCGTCAGCCTGGTTAAGCATGGATATAGTCTCAATAAAAGATTTTGGATGTTCATTAAGTATTTTATTCGTCAACCGAATCAAGTTTTCTGACTTAGAAAATCCCTGATTTTCTAAGTCAATAGACCACCATGGATATTCATTGTAAATAATTAAATGTAACAAAAAATCTATATCTCTTTGCCAAGCCAACTCCTTATTGGCATGCCTAATCGTTTTCAACTTTTTTGATCCCAAATAAGCTGATATATCCTCTGATTCTTGAATTCCTGTTAGGTTTATTAATTCCATTTTACTCATCTGCGTTCTCAATGACAAGCTGTTCAATATTTCATCCCAAATTTGTTGAATCTTGGCTTTGGGATATTCATGTTGATACCTAAGAATAACTAAGATAAAATAATTAGTGAGATTAGATTTCTTTAAAACTGAATTGAAAACTTGTTCGAATTGATTTACAATTTTTTTAGCCTGAAGATGAGCTGAGGGCCTTATAGTTTTATACAGTGAAATAATTTTTTTTTCACCTAAAAACGAAATCAAAAAATTAATATTAGATATACTTTGAAGAAAAATATCAAGTTTTAATTTAAAATAATATCCATCAGCTTTAGCCAATTTTCTGAGTATTTCATAGAACCTTTCCACTGAATAAACTGATGACCAATCTGGAAATATCCCTGTTGTAATTACCTCTTCAACAAAATCATAGACATCAAAATGAGCGAGATAATTATCTTTAATACTATTATTTGAGAACACTCTTAACACGGATTCTTTTGCCTTATTTTGTTTTGACAAAATAAATTTTGGAGTAGATACTGTTTTCCTCGTAGTCAACTGAATTATTAATAAAGTTCTGAGTGTCTTGAAATCCAATTTTTGATGATTCCTAAAACCTAATAAAATCCATTTAGTCGTAAATGTGGTTTTAGAAACTAAAGCAGGCATACTTCGCCATACAACTTCCCATTGCCCAGCATAGACTGGGACTATTTGATTAAAATATCGAGAAATTAATTTTTCAGGTAAACGTTCAAATAAACTTATTAAAACTTGCTCAGTATTACTCTCTCTTTTCAATCGAGATATAAAAAACTCTCTTTTGAAATGAAGTATCCTGTTGAGTACATCTTCCGCATTGTACGGAAAGATACCTTCATTAATCATTTTACGATTATTTAGAGATATAATAAATGTCTCAACATAAGATAGGGTAATTTCATCATGTTTTGGGTCCATTGAAAGGAACTCCACCTCACGCGGAATTATTAGCGAATCTATTTGATCATCTAAGAATTGTAATAGAGATTCTTGATCGAAGCGTTCATGCAATAAACCAAAAATAATAATTGACACATCAAGCTCAATTATCTGTTTTTGATTCCTTTTTTTGATCTGAACTATATTCTCATTAAGCAAAAGACCTCCAAATTTATAGTTCATCAATTTGAGTAAATTATCGATTGTCTCTTGTTCAAAAGACCGCAAAAAGACCTTAATTTTTTTAATGCTTCGTTGAACAAGGATTTCCCAAATCGCATTTTGTAAGTATAATTGCCGATTAAATTCAACTTCAAATTCTTGAAAATTCTCGTATTGAGTTCCAGCCTTTATAAACCCTAATTCAATAATTTTTTCTAACAATGATCCAAATGAACGATGTGGATGCACATCAAATGAACTTAATGGACGTGGGTCATCAAGAGCATTTAAGTTCAAAAACTTTTTTTGAAACTTAGCCCCTTCATCCGAGTCATTGAGCAAGTATAAAGGAGAAATTAAGACATATTCTGTACCAAAAAGGTTCTCAACAGAAAGTAGAAGATTGGATGACAGTAACTTATAAAAAAAAATTAAACTACTAGATTGAAATTTCTTAAAGAATTGGGCATTCAATACTCCCATAACCAAAAGATCCTTAAAAAAAGTTTCAAACAAATCCCAACTTTTAAAAGGGGTATTTATTATGTCTCCTTTATTAATAACGGCCTCTATTAGAGCCAGATCTTTGACCTCTGAGGACAGATTAGTCTCTAAATTTGAATACACCGACTTAAATTCTCGAATCAAATGTAATAACACTAACTCATCATCATTTTTTTCATTGAACAACCCTTGGATTTGAGTCAACACCTCTGAGGATAATAATCCGAAAAATTGACTTAATGTACTCGAATCAAAATCTTTGAAAAAATTAGCGGTCAACAGCTTAGTGGTCAGAAGTTCCTTAAAAAAGATTTCAAAAGATGACCAGATTTTGAAAGGAGTATTTAATATTCTTCCATCATCAATCACAATACGTAATAAATCTAGATCTGTGAACTCAGATGGTAGATATACATTTGAGTCTAAATGAGCCAATTGAAATTTCTTTATAATATCTAAAAACGGTGCCTCAGCACTCTTTTTACCATCAAAAAATTCATGAATTTTGTTCAATGCTGTTTCAGAAAATAATGCAAAAAATTGATTTAATGCCCTCGAATCAAAATCTTGCAAAAAATTCATTTTCGAAATATTATCGGTCAGAAGCTTAATAAAAAAAACCTCAAAAGCTGCCCAGTGCTTGAAAGGAGTATTTGATATGCCACCTTGATCGATGACAATTTGTAATATACCTATATCCCTTCTCTCAGATGAGAGTTCAATTTCTGATTTTGAACGCTCTGAATTGAATGCACTTATCAAATCTAATAATTGTGCCTCTTCATTATTATTTTTATCAAACAAAATCATCCACTTTAAACGCATTCTTTTAGGTAGGAATGAAAGAAATTGAGTTAACTTTTTCCTATCAATATTGACAAAAAATTGAGCTGACAAACTTTGATCCTCAATTATTTTTTTTAAAAAAGTATAAAGCAGTCTTTGCTGAAAAATGATTTGATTATTTTCACTAACATCAGCATTTATAATTTGAGTAAATATATATGATCTAATCGCTGGCGAAACTTTACTAATCAATTCATTAAAATTGACGGCGTCATGCGGAATAACAGTAGAAAATAACTTTAAATAGAGCAACTCCTTTAATTCCTGTTTTGTAGTTGCTATCGGCACTATATTTAGAATCCAAATACTTACCAATGGTCTCATCTCCTTAATCAAATAAGCTACTTGCCCTTCTAAAACGAATAACACATTCTTCTCAAGTTCTATCAAATCTTTTGCACTAAATTTAGAATTAGGGTCTTTAGATATAAGGTCGTATCCTCTTAATAAACTGATGAACTCATTAAATGAATTGTCTTTTAACCAGGATGACGTTTTCTTCGGACTTTTTTTTGTTAAAGACTCCCAAGCGTCTGAAAAAATGACTTTTAGTGAATATCTATCTTTAATAAATAATGCTTTCAAAAAATCTAAAATTATACTTTTTTTGAAAACTAAAAATCGACCTTCTGTTACAAAAAAATGAAATAATTTGATTTCCCAGTAAGTTTGAATGTAAGTCGACAATGAAAGATTTAATAATCTAATCAAATCTACTTTTTCTCCCTTTTTTAATAATATTTGCCAAAAAGTCCAAGGGTATTGTCCATTGCTAAAAATATTACTCAAAATTCCATCATTACCCACTCTTCCATTGAATCTCAACCAAACTAGGTCTGACTGGCTATCTGTAGGATTATCAAAAAAAACAGTCAACAATAAATTAAAATCATTAAATACATTACCCTTCTCAATGTCTGTATTTTCTATATCAAAAGAATTCTGTCCAGACTCCACCTTTTGAGATAATACCAATTGATATTCAAATAATTCCTCGAACTTTCCATTCTTTTCGATATCCGTTTTAACTAAAATAAATGTTTCAAGAAGTTTGAATTTAAAATACTGGTTTTTTTGATCCAAATCAGGCAAATATTTTTCCAACACTCTAAATTCAGCGGTATCCTTAAAAGTGTGCTTTATTATTTTTAAAACAATATCAAAGTTAAATTGATAAAGTAATCGGAGCCAGAAAATTTGATTAGCAATTCTCTTCTTAAATTGTATAATTATCTGATCGAAATTATCTTCTAATAATTTATTGAGAGAAGAAACTGGATCTGACTCAACCGCAGTCCAAGTCCCCAGATCCAAATAATTCAATAACAACAGAAGATCATCTGTAATTTTGAGGTTTTTATCCTTAGCTTTTTCTAAGATCGATAGAGAATGGACAAGTTGTCCTCGTAAGGCAATTAATTTTGAATATTCTCCAGGGTCTAGGTAAGCAACTATTTTTGAAAGTAATTCAGTTAAAACCATCTCTTTTTTTAAGGCGACTCTTTCAAGTAATGCATATAATGACCCGTTTAATTGTAGTTCAGAAATAGAAAAATAATTGATGAATCCAGCTATTTGTTGATATCCATAATGATAAATATTCTCAGAAAATAAGTTGTGCAAGAATATTTTAACGTAATGAAAATATTCAAAGGACTTTCTCTTATTAGTTTCTTGACGAGCAAAAGCAACAAAAAGAATATCTATTTGAGCGAACGAAAATATTTCAAAAATTCGTTTTAGTTTGAGCCTATTTTCAGAGTTATCAGTACTAAAAGAAATCATATTTGATAACTCTAATAAATCTCGCTTTTGAAGTTTTTTAACCATCTTTAAAATTTCAATTAAAGAATAGTCAAAGTCTAATTTTCCTTGCTCTAAATAATCTTTTATAGAAAAAAGAGATAAATTCTTGATTTTCTGATCTTGACTGAAAAACGAATCAACTTCCTCATTAATGAGATCCAGACCGAATCCTTCATCTGAATTAAGTAAATTATCGAACCGTGAAAAATCGGTAACCAATCGTTCAAAAATATGTTTTTTTAACAAAGGATCAGAATTATACTGATTGACCCAGTGAATTATACTTTTAAATTTTCTCTTTCTTTTAATATCTTGAAAAAAGGCCATAATCACTTTTTCGACTAAGAGTAGATCATGAAGATGAATCAATCTTAACCAAACTACTTTATTTTCCTGTTCTCTTTTAAGAGCTGTAATAAATGATTCAAAACTATTATTCAACAGCCTTTTCAATACCTCATCGGGAGATTGATCACCTAAATCCCAAATACCAGATTTGAGATAATATAAATAAATATCGATCAGACGTGAATCAGTAATATCATTCTTATAAAATTTACTAATCTCTGTTCTGTACTTTTTCAATATAGTTTTAGCTGTTTTAGAACCTTCGGATTTCATCATTTTGTCTATGATATAATCTCGCCCATAACCTGTCCTCACAGAGATATAATCAATAAAATCAAATAACAAAGAAGGCCGTTTTTTGAATTGGTTATTTACTTCCTTAATGACCTCACTAACCCACGATAAACCCATATCATGTAGTTTAATGGATAAAATAGGTCTGGTCAACTGAATGATATCAAATAGCTCAGTAAGCTCTTTTTGAAAGGTAAATTTTTTTTCTCGCTGAAGAATGTTAAAAAATAATTCAATTTGCTTAGAATTTAATACTTGATAAATTCGTTCAAGAACATGTATAAATTTTTTATAAGTAAAACTTGATTTTACGAGTTGATCACTAATTTCTTGGATCTCCCTTCCATAAAATCTGCTCCTGATTATTTTTTTTTTTGCTTCAGTTATGGGTGGAGTAAGCTCTTTTCTCACATAAATAATTAACTCATCAATCAAACTCTTAACACTACTCGATAAGTTAAATGATTCCCCAGGTTCATTCTTCATTATCGTTTTTATTATCAGTTGGGATAGAGCCGCATTCATACCTCCAACTAAATCTTTAGATTTATTGAGGTACAACTTTAGAAATTTAACGTAGTCATTTAGACTAATGGATATATAATCATTTACCATAAACTCAAACTCTGCCCTTCTAAAGAAATCATTTATCTCTTTTTTAAGGAATTTAAACTTCTTTTCTTTCCAAATATCTTCTTGTATTTTGTAATTAAATTGCCTTATCTCAAAAAAAATAATAGGTCTGACACTCTTCCAATATTCATCTAACTGATCCTCCTTTAATTGATGAAAAAATCGTTCTTTAACTATCTCATCACTCAGCATTTTTTTTAAATTAAATAAGAAAGATTGTAAATCATATTTTATTAATCTTTTGAAAATATTTGATAAACTATCGGAATCTGAAATCATTACCCCCTTCTTAAGAAAATATATAAATAATTCTAAATCATTAAATATATTTTGTTGATCAATAAGTACATCAACACCTTCCTTCTGAAACAATTTTCTTATTTCAATATCCAAGAGATATGACAATCTTACGATATATTCTTCAATAAAATTGTTTCTTTCAATCGTACCCAAATCAAGCGTGATTTCCTCAATCTGTAATATTTTAGAATAGGGATAATATTTGTTGAAACAATAGTCGATCGCATCAACTATTTTAACCTTCATTAGACCCAACTCGTTACGAGTCAATTCCTTATCTAATTCTAGTGTTAAGTTGTTTATTATGTGATTTGGTTCCATTGATTCATTGCATTGAAGGCATCAACGAATAAGATTAACGGTTCCTTTTATCTCTTCGGTATCATTGGCATCTAATTTACAGACATATTTATAAGCCCCCTTGGGAAGAAAATTATCATTGAAGGTTCCATCCCACGGTTGCTGATATCCATAAGATTCAAAAACGATAGAAGAATCTGGAGCCATTATTTTGATATAACAGTTTTCATATCTTTCAATATTTATAATGGACCATTCATCTCTGATACCATCGTCATTGGGCGTAAATGCACTTGGAAAATGTACCAGTGTGTCAGTTCGACTTAATCCATCAATATTCCCTGGCTCATCCAACCACATTACGCAACCTTCAACAGAATCAAAAATGTATCTTTCTGGAACTTGGTTTGGAATAATATCCAGCTCCATTAGAAGGCGATAATTCTTATTATTCAACTCACAAAAACAAATTTTTATGTTAAGTGACTTTAGATATATTATGGCATCTTTAAATGTCCGAATTCCCGAATAATCCATATAGGGTACAAAAGACATATTAAAAACAACTACCTCAACTTTAGAAGAAATGGCCCGTATAGTTCTTAAAAATCGCGAGGAAAATCCAAAAAATAACGGACCCTTGATAGTTTTTATAAAAACTTTATTTTTAAAATTCTCAGGATCCTCAAAGGTCTCTATAAGTTCATATATCATCAGCTCTAATTTTGATTGATTTGAGTCATCTTCCACTTGGTCTGCCATTTTCTTCATGAAATAAATGGCTGAAATGATAAGTCCCAAGCTTACTGAAAATAATAAGTCATAGAATGCCGTGAAACACATAACAACCACCATAGTGAGTGCATCCACTCTAGGAATAATAATTAACTTTTTGAGAGTAACCTTATCTAATAATTCATATCCTATGGAAATCATAATACCTGAAATGACAGCAAGCGGAATCTTAGCAATAAAATCTCTACCCCAGATAAGAAATATTAGTAAAAAAAAAGATGTCATCACACCTGAAATACGATTTCTGCCACCTGCTTGTATATTAGCTACCGTACAAGCAGTAGCGGCACTCCCTGTAAATCCACCCAAAAATCCAACAAATAGATTACCCATACCTTGACCCATAAGTTCTTGATTACTGTTATGTACTGTGTTAGTCATTTTGTCAGCTACTACAGAGGTAAGTAAGGTATTGACTGATCCAATAAATGACAAAGAAACAGCAGCAATCATTATCCTAAGTACAGAATCAATATCAATCAATTGATCTAAAGAGATAAGGCTGAATTGATTTAAGTTTACTCTAAATGGACCTAGGACATCGATATTTAACTCAAAAAAGTAATTTAGTCCTGTCAAGGTCAATAAAGCTACAAGACTACTGGAAATCTTTTTGTTGATATTAGGAAAGATATAAATAATAGTTAAAGTAGCAACTACAAAGACAAAAGCCAACCAATTAGCATTATTAAAAAAATAAGTTAAGTTTATTATTTTCGAAATTTCAGAGGTGTTTACACCAGCTACTACACCAAAAGTATTAGGAATTTGAAGTATAATAATGATCAGACCCACACCACTCATAAATCCACTAATCACTGAAAAGGGTATATACTGAATATTATCTCCAAATTTCAACAATCCAAAAAGGAACTGTAACCCTCCTGACAACACAAAAATGACTATCAATATAGGTAATGCCCCTTCCAAACTACCTTGTATCTCTATTTCGGTAGCCACAAGAACAGAAATAGCTACTGTCAATGCTCCTGTAGGACTACTTATTTGACCAGAAGTCCCTCCAACTAGTGCCGCCACTAATCCCAAAACTATAGCAGAAATAAAGCCTGCATAGGGACCTAATCCAGAAGCATATCCATAGGCTATCGCCACAGGCATAGTGACCACAGCAGAAGTTAGTCCTGCCAATATTTCTATTTTTATTCTCTTAGCTTCCATTCGTATTATTCAGCTGAAATTAATCAAAATGAATAGCCCATACTGAAATAGATCATCCTTCCCTCTTGACGTTGTAATCCTAAAACTTCATCACTTGCTGTAATAAAACCTTCTTTGTTCAAAAAATTATAAACATTAATACCAAATTTACATTTGCCTACATCGGTATTGATATTCCCATTTAATAGAAATAATTTAGGTAGCTCTATCCATTCCTTTCCAGTAGTTATTTCCTCGGGGAGACCCTGATTAGAAATATCATAATTAGAAAACCGATAAGATTGACTAATAAACTGTCCATTGATACCAATAGTAATTTTAAATTTTGTTACATAATCTTGCATTAGCAAAAACTGATCTCTCATTTTATTTAACATACTCTTTTTCAGTTGTAAATCTGCTCCAAATTTAAAATAGTGTCTGGGATACCTCATCTTACTATTAATCCAGCTATCTGATTCAAAAATATTCGAAAAGCTCTTTAACGAGTCTATGGCCACTTCAGTTTGTGAAAAAGAATAATTCCCAAAAACATGAAAATTATATCCATTACGATAACTACTTGCGCCTTTATATCTATACTTTAGTTCTGCTTCATGACCAGATATTCTTGTAGGCACTGGCTTATTTATATAAAAATTTCCAACTTTAGCTATTTCATCTCTTAGATAGTTAACATAGCTTTGAAAGTTTAGATCTAGATGCTCATTAACTCTCATAAACATACCTATTTCTAAAGATTCAATTATTTGCGCCTTTAAACCATCGCCAAACTCTGCTCTAAAAGCTGGAACAAAACCCTTTCGATACAAAAAAGCGGGCGGTAAAAAAGCAGAGTTATAAATTGCTCTTAGCTTAAACATCGAACCTTTGCTTTGATTCTTGTTTGAAATGTAAACCAATGAAACCCGAGGTGAGTATTGCTCACCCCAACGAAGTCCATTTTGAAAATTTGAATATACCTCATCATAATTAAATCTAATACTTGTGTTTAAAATCAAGCGATCCTTTAATAGTTGCATTTCATCTTGAACATAAAAAGCTGCAAATACTTCCTTTCGATCCCCTAGTGAAATAGCCGAATTATAAGTTGCATCGTCAATAAGTGAAGAGGTGTATTGGATACTATCGATTTTATTTAAGTAATGGTAACCCCAATGATTGACATAACATTCAGCACCAACTAATAAAAAATTAGGTAAGTTATTGACTCCAAGCTTTAGAGCTTGAGTTGAAAACTCTAAGTTAACAGTAGCGCGATATTCATCTCCAGTCAATGAGCTGTTAGACAAATCGCCAATTGACCAAATTGGAATAGATAAATCTTTAAAAAAATGGTCTCCGCTAACTTTTAACTCTAACGCACTTTGCTCAAATCTAGTTTTTTCTAAAAAATTACCTTGAATTTTAATAAACTCTCTTCTATCAATTCTCCTTCTTAATGAATTCAAAGAGTCAACATCATGACTTGCCCATAAATTTTTTCGAAAACTTCTAGGTAAATAATAGTTATTGGATTGCGCATTTGCCGTTAACTTTATTGAATTGTTTATATAATTAATTAAAAAGTTATAACTAGGACCGTAGGCATTAATATACTCAACGCCCGTAGTATCTGCAGCCCTTGTCCAGGTAGAGCCGTCCTTATTGAATAATTCAGAGCTATTTTCAGATAAAATAATTTTTCGATCCGAATTAGAGTAATCAATCTCACTACCGCCCGATTGATGATATGTAGCAGACATGTAAATACTCTCATTATTGTTGATTTGGGTTCCATACTGATAATTTATTTTGTAAGCATTATTTAAATGTTGACCAATAGACCTAAAATCATTTCCATTTCCTAGGCGTACATTAATGTCATTAATATTACCTTCTACTCCAGATTTCGTCACAATATTAATTGCGCCACTGAAAGCATTACCTCCATAAATGGCGGAACCTGGACCCCTAACCAACTCAATTTGCTTTACATAGTCGAGACTTATCCAGTCTGGCCCATTTGTACTGGTCATATTATCACTGATTCGATGCCCGTTAATTAGGATAAGAACATCTTGCAAAGTGGTATTTGATGTCCCTCTCGTTCCGAATTGACGCTCATTCCAATCACCAATTTCAGCAAAACCTGGAGTAATTCTAATCAAATCTAACAAATTCCTGATACCCAAACGCTCAAAATCACTCTGGTCATATGTGTTGATTGTTGAAGAAATAAAATCAATATTTTGGGGAAATTTATTAACATAGACAGAAAATTGATTTTTACTTTTGACATACTTATTGATAAAGGCCTGTAAAGAAGGAGTGATATCAGGAATGGACCTATTAGAAAAATTTGGATTTATTTTATAATAAACATCCATAAAATTTAACGTACTATCTCTCAGATCCAAAGCAAAACTTAATTTAATAGCAAAATTTAGAATTGATTCCTTTGATGAAATGGAGGCCTGATCAAAAGAATCCTCAAAAATCTCATTTATCATCTCTAACCCTTGCTCAAACTGATTATTTTTATAGTATGCTCCAATCTCTTGTAGGCCGTTAAAAATAACTTTTTCAGATTCATTTTTATCGATATCAATTTTAAGATCATCAAAGATTACTTGGGCATATCCTTGCCGAGGATGGATCATGCCAAATACTAATAAAAGACATAAGAAAAATTGATTAATTATTTTGATCATATTAATTTGGAATATATTTATGATATAAATCATTATATTCAAAATCTTCTATTAACCATGTCTTTTTGAACTGAGCAAACTTTTTGGCGAACAAAGCTAAATTAACAGACCACAAAGACATTCTACCGACAGAATTTTTATCGGTACCTAAATTGTTTTGACCTCTACTCAGGGAAATAAACCAATCATTATCAAGAAACGCTATATCTTGTATAGCTTGATTCATTTGAAAAACTACAGGTATAAATTCATCAGTTAGTAGTTCCATATCCCAAATATTTATTTTATTGTCTCTACCACCTGAAACAATAAATCGATTCAAAGGATCTGTAACAAGTACAGTTAATGCAGATGAATGTGCACTTTTATTCTGAAAAATAACCTTTTTTTCTTGAAGAGAATAAATAAAAAATGTACCTTTTTGTGTTCCCAAAATAATCCAATTTTTAGAATCTATAAATTTCAAGCTCGTTACTTTTGAGGTCATACCCTCTATTCGCATCTTTTCTTTGAATTTAATTTCTCCATCGGGAGCACAACTCCAAAATTCAATTTCTGATAATCGTCCATTGATAGCGGCCATATCTGATTCATAAGAAAAATCGATCACATTTACATCATGTTTGATATTAACATAAGATAACTTAGCATATGATTCTGAGGTTAGATCTCCTTTGAGATATGTCAAATCACCTAGACTATTTGAAATTAGTAAATCTCCACTAGGCAAATTAAAAATACCATTCACAGACCCTTTTACTTTCTTGTCAGCAGCAAATCTCTGCATCGTATTTTGAAATATTTTGCCATCTACCGTTCCATAAATTAAATTATCTCCACTTCCTACATATTTGATAGATCTAATTCCAGAAGTAATCTCTCTCAACCGAACATATCTATTTGAAATAATGAAATCAGTATTATAAAATTTATTTTCAGAAGGTAAATTAATCTCATAAATATCACTCTGATCCGTACCAATAGCCAATTTACTTTTCGCCGTATTTAGGTCAAGAACTGTTCCAAATTGGATTTTTGAAAATTCTGTATTTAAATCGATATCCAATTTTTGAAATACATTCCCCAAAGCTTGAATGAGATTTTTTTTACTTAATTGAAACTCTGTTTTCATTTTTAAAGATGAATTCGGGAATTTTTGAATCAAATCATTATAAAGTGGACCATCTAATGAATTCAGTCGTTTATAACCTAATGCGATCAAATTAGCGGCAATTATAATATTATCTGATATTGGTGTAGCTGCCAATTCCAATACCTCACTACAAATTGTATTAATCTGACCTAAAACAGCATAATACTGAAACTCAACCCTTTTATTTTCTATATCCCTCTCAGATTCTATAAGTTTGATTTTTAAAGCATTCTGTCTTTTAGTTAACAATTGAGCATCCCTTCGTGCGTTTTTTGCTTGCTTTAAGGCTTTAGCTGCTTGACTTTTAGCGATGTCAGCTTCTTGATTTTTTTCAATAGATCGTATACTGTCCCTTTTGGCTGTATAACTGGCAATCTCAGCTTTATCGGCTTGTTCTTGAGCTATATTCATCGCCTGTTGGGCCGCTATTTTTTCTCTTTTTGCATCTCTTTTTGCATTATCTGCCTCAATTTTCTTATCGATCGCAAAACCGGTGAAATAAATACTCACAAGAATTAATCCTATAGTTATGAGTAAGAAAACCCCACCTATAAATGCATTCCGCTTAGCCTTTATTCGCCTAGACTTATCTTCTTGGTCAAGAATTCGCTGAGCCGTATTAAACTTTTCCTCACTTTTATCAAGGAATTCTTTAACCAAACTATGATTTATCCCATAGCGGGTTGCCCAACCTATTTGCGGATTAACTTCTTTGTACCAATTTAATATAGTCCTTAACTTTTCTCCTTCATACAATACTTCCCCCCTAGAAACATCCATAAAAACGCTCTTATAGATAGTTGCGTTCTCCCTCTCATCATGGACCCATTTCTCTAATCTGGGCCATTTAGAAATGAGTATCTCCTCCTCAATTGATATTCTCGAATAGGGTGTAATTATATTTTTCGAATCATCTAATAAATGATTCAAATGATCCAATCTCTGATCTGCTCCTATGATGGGATCAATCTTTATCGCTCCGCATTTATCATCAACAAATTGTTCAATGATTTTTATTATAACCTCAGGTTCAATATTTGTGAAATCTGAAATTTCTAGTATTGACATAAACAACTCAAATCCATGTTCAGATTCACTTGCTAAAATTTGAAACACCAACCGACAATTATTCTGGTAACCCTCAGAAAAAGTTTCAAAAATATTCTCTAACTGATCATTGATAGAATTTTTAAAGCCTGAAATGGACTCTAAATCTTCCATTGAGATATTATCTCTCCCATTCTCAATACTCCTCGAAGCGCTTAATCTCATTGCGTGTTGAAACTCCCCTAAAGAAATCAAATTGGTTTTATAATATACGGAGATATGATCTTTAACTTCCGTATCAAAAGTCATATACCCTTTAGACTCAAAAAAATCTATCGAACTCATTAAGTCAGCAATAGAAAATATTGGTAGATTAACTTGATTTTTGTTGACGGTTTCGATAAAAGTAGATCTATCAGCAAAATAACTAGCAAGATCGTATGACCTTTTTGATCTCATGGACACAATAGTGCTAATTGGATAAACAGATTGATTTATTATTTCTTCAAGTCGTGTAAGAAAAATATCTAACTCTAAAGAATCTTCTCCCTTCTTCTTTAAATGAAATAAATCATCTAATCGATCAATATTTAATAAAATATTACAATTAGCAATTAATTTATGCTCCTCTAATATCTCAATAATCCCATATTTATGATGCGTTAATATTTTTTCGAATTTCTCGATTAAACCTGGGTCAACCTTATCATTTGGCGTGCTTCTTATGAAGTTCACTTGAGCCAATGCGCTTGCCAAAGATCGAATTGGATTTATTCCCGGATATAAGCTAGCAATTTTCCAATCTTTAATACCCTTAATAATAAATCCCTTCTGTAAAGTAGGTATTATTTTGGCGTTCAAAAAAGAAGTTTTTCCTGAACCTGGCTCCCCTAGGAGAGCAACAAAATTAGTATCAGATAATTGTCGTAAAAGTGATAATTCTATACTTTCATTACCATGATAAAGTGAAGCATCTTGAATTTCGAAACTTGCTAGACCTTTAAAAGGATTTTTGTCTTTTGATTTATTGGGAGTCATTAGAAATCAGTAAATCAAAAATTTTATCGGAAAGACTTAATCTCTCAGATCTGGTTTCAATGGAATCTTCTTTTAATTTACCCAGATAATCAAAATATAATTTTTCAAAATTATTCATTTGATCGAAATCAAGTCCAACCAAACTCACAGACAAATGCGCAGGCAATGAATCAAATAAAACTTTATGGAACAATTTAAAATAACTTTTTCTATTAAATTTATCAGTCCAATTAGGATAAACTATACTTAATCGAAAATTAAAATCATTTGCTGTACGACTTCCTATACGATGATACCTCAAATTTAAACCTTTACTCCCCTTTTGCGCCAAATCTTTAAAATAAACCATTAAATCTTTGATGTAATTTTGTGATTTTATTAAGGAAGAAAATCGCTTTTCTAAAATACCTATTTTCCTTTTTGAATCATCTAATAAGTAAATAATAAATAAATTTGGTGATTCCTCAATTATTTCATAATGATCAATGTCTTTTGCATATGAAAGCAAAACATTAGATTTTTCATTATTTTCTGGAATGTTTTCAGGCTCAAATCCAGAAACTAAAACTTCATTTTTTTCATTTAATATTTGAAACAAAAATTCTTTAGTATTATCTAGTTTAATGTATTTTGAGAATTGTTTCTCGTTTTTTATAATTTGAAAAGAGTCTATTGATGAGGAGATGAATTTTTTAGCTTCACCTTCAGTCTGAAATGCTTTTATAGATTTGGCCAAATAAGTACCTATTGCATTCTTTAAAATTACTTTATAATCACCTGAATTTGAACTTAAAACAATGTAATTATTCACATAGCTTGCCAATACAATTGCATCCTTTGCTGCACTTAGTTGAGATGTTTCATCTGCGATTATGATACTTTGAAAAAGCTCATTCTTTTCGTTTTCATCAAGTAAGATGTAGTTAGCTTGAGTTTGATCTACTGGACGCAAAAGGATATGCTCTACTGCATGAAAATTTTGACAAGATTGATTCTTCTCCGCAAAATATTGAAGGATTTTGAATAGTTTTTGCTTAGCAGCTGACTCAGAATTTAATGCTATTAATTTGGTTGAATTTTCTCCTATTGGAGGATCAAAATAAATAATATACTTATCATTTTCTTGTTTAATACTATAATTTTTTTGATTTGAACCATATTGAAATAAATATTTTACATATTTAGATGAATTAATTAAAAAAGTAACTTTATCTGAAGAAACTCCCGTCTTTAATGCTATTGACTTTTTCTGTGTTTTGGAATTCGTTAGAAAATCAATAGAAGCACTTGTCAATTTTTTAGGACTCAAACTATTTTTAAAGTCATCTTTAACAATGAATGGGCTGCTATTATCTGCAAATCCCATCGTATATGACACTTTTCGCTTGAAAGGTGGTGATTTAAGATGTGCATCTTCACTTAAAATGTTGATACCTTTTGCTAAATATTTATTGGCATGGATAACCTCATTCAGAAATGAAGATTTGGTCATAAGATATTCTCTCTCAATTTCACTTTGTGACTTCCCCTTAAAAACAGAATCATCAAAAAAAGCCTGAAAGCTATATCTAAAATCTTCTCCAAATCTTGCCAGAACATGATGAATTAATCTGTTTTTACGATCAAAACAATCATCACGCATAGATATGATTTTAGATAAATCATCAGCAGACATACTTACAAACAAGTCCTTGTCGAGCAACTCAGCACTCATTCTCTCAAGCAGAGTGACTTTTAGTTCATCAACTTTATTCCCATCCAATTTATCAAGATCATTATTTTCAATCTTTGAAGTTGTTTTTAAACGCTGACCAATACCATATATCTGATTAATAAGATCATGAGTTTTAGGATGTACATATTTCCTTTTTAG
This sequence comes from uncultured Marinoscillum sp., assembly GCA_902605755.1. GTDB lineage: Bacteria > Bacteroidota > Bacteroidia > Cytophagales > Cyclobacteriaceae > UBA4465. The sequence goes on from CACLDR010000007.1 coordinate 22,129, forward strand.
CTTTCTTATATTTTTTAAATCATTTTCATATGGCTTCCAATCCGCCTTAACTATCTTTTCTACTTCTATAAATTTATCTTTCAAATCCAATCTTAAATCCTTGAGCTTAACAGCTTCTTTTTCACTCAATTGATTTTTTCGATCATCGAGCTCTTTAATGAGTTTTTCGAGTTTGACAGCACTAATTAACTTTTTAACGAATAGTTCTTTGGAGTCATTTAATCCATCTTCAATCTTTTGTCCAAAATAAGTGGACTTCGACATTTCGCCGAAATCAGTAACATTAAGCAATCTAGATATAGAAGACAATTGAGATAAATGGTTAGCCATAATTTGATCAAAAAAAGCCAAATAACCACGGAGCTGGGCAGATTTAGCTTTTCGCAAGGGGCTTTCTTCAGGGCTTGGAATATAAGTGCCCACTCCAAATAACTCCGGAAATGATCTTTGGATAGGTAAGTAGGTATTTAATGTTTTTGTTTTAACATTATTTATCTTTTCCTTTGATTTTTTTAATATTTTGTAGCTAGGCTCAGTATTTGCATTTAATAATTCAGTTGCATAAAGAACTGCTTCTACATTGAAATTTTCTTTTGTTCCTCCTTTCTGAAGGCTAAGGTCGAAATTTTTAAAAAGGTCTAACTGACCTCCTTGGCCTATGATTCCTAATGTTAAAAACTTTCCATTAGGTACCTCTATTACATCTCCCAAAATAGGAATGCCCCCAATTCCCAATCGAAGAGTAAGTACATCTCTTACTCCACGGATATCTAAAATGTGATCTGTCAATTTTGAAACATAAAATTCATCAGCCTTTTCTCTAAGAAATTCCTCTTTTATAAAACCATTTTTGAATGATGGAATACCATAAATTTCCTCCATAGATTTGCCATCTGAAATCATTTGCTCTAGGGTAAAGAATGGAACTAGGGGATTAAAATATCGCTCAGTTACAAATAATATCTTAGATAAAATATCCTCTGTATCAGCGCGCTGGTCAATATCTATTTCAAATGAAAGTGATAATTTTTCAGGATTTAAAATACTTATTCTTGATATATCCTCGCAAAGATTTCTGTGTGCATGAAATAATTTTTTAACCTCTAATTTAATTTGATCAAAATCTTTAGCCTGGACATGACTTTTTACGAGAATTTCAATGTTATAAAGTCCAATTATTCCCCCCAAATGATCATCTACTTTCGAAATCCAACAATTTGAAAGTACTCCTGAAAAATGATCTAATATCAATATTCGGTAGTCATTGATTGTAACAACTCCGGGTGAAAAAGCTATTTCGGGTGAAATTAATGCATGTTTTTTAAGTGTACTTTGTTTATCTCCTTCATGAAATAAAATAGTCTCAATATCAAGATTGGTTCGGAATGAGATGTCTGTTAAAGCATAAGAAAATTGTTCTAAAATTGTAACTCCAGGATCATGGGCATTATAATCCGTCCAAATATCCCCAGAAATTTTTTGCGTATTGACTATGGCCTCCTTGCGCAAAAAATCATAATTCATACCATTCGGTACATCTTTATTCTGAATTATTTTTATATCCTCCTCCAATATTACATGTTTATGTTACTTTATCCTATCCCAAACTTTCATCCCATAAAGAGGTAATATGATATTTTATTTGTACCACCTGATTATTTTCATCATTCCCATAATGCTGAGCAGATTTAATCTCTAATCGATATTGACCATTTATTGTTCGTTTCCATCGAAATTTTAATCGGTGCCAAAACCATCCATATTTTGCCTGCGTAATATTAATTTTATTATTCCTACCGTCATGAGTCCCAACTGCAATTACATGCGCAAAAGCATATTTTCCACGTTGCTTCACTCCTTCCACCTTTGCCACAATTTCAAACATATTACAGCCGGATAAATTCTCAATCATAATGTGCCACTCTCCATCGGCAGAAATAACTGCTTTACGAGGGTAAGTTCCTACTCTGACTTTCATTCCAACAGCACCATCAACTTCGAGCGGAAACAGAGGTGAAGTGGTCCCCAAACCTACATTCCCACCTTTTTGTAAAAAGAGTCTGCTACCAATCTTACCCTCGGATATACTCAATCCCTTGGACCTTTCATTTGGATTAACTGATATACTCCATGCAGCATGAGTTTCTTTGATATCTTCGAAAAAACTTATTAACTTTTGGGAGTCACCAATAGGAGATAACTTAAGCCCATCTTCCACATTTTTGGCAAATCCGTCATCAATTTTATTAATAGTGGAATCGATTAAATTAGTGAAATGAACCTCGGTAGGTATTTGTCCCCTTTGAAAAAATCTCTTCAGTGTTGATCGATTAAAAATTTCCATAATAAAATTTAAACTTTAAACATCCAATTCAATAGCATAATAAGTATCTTTTTCAAGATCATAACGAGGAAATATAAGTTCATCTTCTTCATCACTTGAAATGACGAAATCACTTCCAATTTTCATAGTATTAATTTTAGTTTCCTCGGGCAAAGCTCCTTTATTTCGATCAATCAGTTCTATATCATGCTCATCACTAGGAATTAAAACACTCCAGGGTGAAGTTGATTTCAATATATTATTAGTCCCTTTATTCATGGCTGAATCTGAGATATTGAATCGACCATTGTCATAATGAATTAATACGACCGAAAATTTCGTAATGTAAGTAATATAATCTAATGATTCAATAAAAGTCATAATGTCGTCTCTTTCTATAGAACCTCCTAAGTTCATTTCCCCTTGAATACTGGAAAACCAAGGACAAATAAAATTTTGAAGATCTCTTTGAAATTTTTTCATAAACTCCCCTGACCCACTGTTATTATTAACTTTAATCTGACCTGTTATCTTGACCTTTTCAAAAGTAGTATTTATAACTTCAATCTTGGCGAAAGGAGATATTATGTTTTCGACAAAGGTCTGAATCGCTTTAAGTTCATAGTAATCGAGTTTGGGTAAATAAAATTTTTCTTTAAAAGAAAACTTAGGTATTACAATTATTTTAATCAGTCCAGTCATGACACTATTTGGATTACTAAAATGATTGATACATTTAACCTGGAATAAATTCGGAAATGATTCTAGAATGATTTTTTCTATAAATGTAGGTGTAATACCTCTATTTTTATGTTGAATCCTCTCAGATACTCTCGTATAGAAATCAGAAATCAATTCCTTTTTCCTACCTCCAAAAGACGCATACGACTGACTAACATTACTAACTTCATCTTTAGCTTTAATCAGCCTATTTATAGTTCCAGCAGGAATATTCTGCTTCCAATAAGCATTTTCCTTATGTGCAATCCAAGTCGCCATTACACCATTACTCTTAACCAATTTAATTTTTGATAAGAGTCTTGAGTTATTAGGTGTCGAAGCTCTTATCCAATATTTATCATTCGGTAAAATATCGTGAGATTTATTTATTGATGTTGGAACCCGCAGCTGTACAATACCACTCGTTGTAAAATTATGAGTTCCATCGTTTATTATCTCATTTTTATCAAAATAGATCCATTCATTGTTTACTAAAAATGACCATCGGATTGAGGGAATCTCTATTTGATCGATTTCATTTTGGATATTATCCTCTAATTCAAAATACAACGAAAGCTCAATAGGTACATGAAGATTTTTTAATCCAATAATCAAATAACCTTCATCATTAAATTGCGGAAACCAATGATTATGAGAGGGAATACCTTTGTCAAAAATTAGCGAATTGCCAAAAGGATGAAGATGATAAATTTGATCATTACTTGTTTTGACATTATTACTCAATTTGTTTTGATCCAATGTAAGCAAACTATTCGCAGAGTATTTTAACGTCATCTCTCTTATTTGGGGAGATATAGGTTCTCTCGGGATAGGTACTTGTGGCCTTTCTTTAGTAGAGGGGAAAATTCCAGCCTTAGGCTGTGGGACATTATCTAAGAGGGCTTTTGCATACAATTCTGTATACAAACCAAAACCAAAACCATCTTCGGGTTCTAGCAATTCTATTTTTAAAAATCCAGTTTTTGATCGGCTATCAAAATTGTCGATATCAACATCCTCATAAATAGGCTTAATTTTTAATTTGTCGATATTTATGTTATTCAGATATGATTGATTACTCAATTTATCATCATTCAAACTATTAAATAGATCAAAATTTTGCACATTTTCTACTTCGAAAGGGTGGAACTGGAAGTCAGTTAAACATGTAATACCCACCTTAAAAGAATCATTATTAATGCCATTATTATAGTCTCTATAGTAATTCTTAAATCCACCTAATTTTTTAGGTAAATTATGCCACTTAATCTTGATAGCTAAATCAGTTATACTTTTTTGAAAAATTTCTTCATTCCCTATCAAAAAATAAGCTCCTAATTCGGGAGCTGAACCAAATGGTGAAAATGGAACGGTTATATCTAATTTTCCTAAATCATTAAGCACCGATAAATTTTTTAATTCTGAGACGTCTACTCTTATCTCACAAGTCTCGATCACCAGTTCTTTAATATAAGAATATGCATACATGGCCCTTTCCGAGGACAGCTTAAACTCAAAGACAGGCCATTCAGTTGAATATCCTTCACCATGTACTTCTTTATCATATCCCAATATTTCTGGATCACCCCTGTCAAAGGCCATTTGAAATTGTATTTCCCCAGAAACCCAGTTTTTGGGAGGAACTATTTCATAAGAGGTTATATCAAACCAACCCCCTAATGTAGTGGCTCTAATATCAAATATATTTGATATTATTTTCTTAAAACCTGCAGCGGCAGATAGTCCCTCCTCAAGAGAAATTTCTTCAATAAAACTAATCAAGGCTGAAAGTGATTTAAGGCTAAACTTATAATTTAAGGTTACCAATCGCACGCCTTCTTTTAGTACCAAAATCGGAGAAGATAGTGCAAAGCCAATTCTCGCTTGCTCCATATCACGATCCTTTAAACTGACATCAGATTGGTCTTTTCCAAAAGAATCAAAGGACATTGGATTATTTGAATTATCAACTGTTTTACCTTCATCACTCAACATTATTTCTTTTTGAAAAATATTTGATACTGATTTAAAAGTATTACCTAAACCAATAATACCGTTTTGAGCGACATGGATCAACTTTAAATCTGAAACTTGGGCGGAATTTAATTCTATGCTATGATCTGTTTCATAGGTATATTCGTAACCTTCTTCGTCGATTCCAGCGTACAACAACGTTCCTTTAAGAAGATCGTATTTGACAATATGATCTGAAGCTTCCAAAGCTACAAATACCTGATCCGGAACAGCTTGTCTAACTTTTTGTCCTAAAAGATCAAAGTAAAAATAATCCAATTGCTTTGTCAGAATATTATTGATATCTTTCTGAGCATGGTTATAACCTTTCAAAAAGGCCAACAATAAAGAAATATGGGGTGGGTGATAAGGATAGTTTATTAACACATCCTCTAATAATTTTGGTGCTGTAGACTTCATATAATTCGCAAACCCCAAAATTGAATTAAAAATCACTGAAAGTTCTTTAATGACTTTGTTAAGATCTAAAGTTGTGCCACTTTTATTTGTATCAATAAATTCATCTGATCGTTCAGTCCAAATTTTATCAAACAAGTCAATGTCAAATAACTCATATTCTGGCAATAAAGATTGGTTTTTAATCTCCTGTACCAATCTAAAAAATTCCCTTAACTGCTGAGATAAACTTGTTACTATAGAATTACTCAACTGTTTAAATAAGCTGTTCTCAGAAAGGTAGACTACATTAATCTTAGACTTTACGTACCACTCATCAATAGTTTTAAATAAATTGATGATTAATGTTAGTTGTTCTAAAAATTGTTCACTAAACTTAGAGGTATCCTTTAGCTTATTTAAAGCATTCTCTCCTTTCTTGTATCTTTTATTCAACGAGTTGGTATCAAATGATTCGATCGATGCGATTTGAAAGGCTAGGTTTTGATTAAAAAAATCAAACCAATCACCTTCAGGCTCATTGTCATTATTTACAAATTGAATATTAGCACTAAAATCTTGGATGAAATTCAACAAATCAGATAATGATCTTTCGTCGATACGAATAAAATCTTTTTGAAGATATCTACTATACCTATTTAATACTGAAGATCCATTTGACTTAAAAGTATCTAACTGATTCATATTCACATATCAGTAATATAAGTACCTTCATTTATATAAAAAGGAAATACTGCATTTGTTCTTACATTAACAGATTTTATCATGAATGTCAACTGAATTAAAAGCTGGCCATCCATGGCATTTGAATGATCAATATCTACTTTTTCTAAATCTATCCTAGGTTCAAGTCGATTAATTGCTCCCTCAACAGTATCCGCTAATCGGGCGATTGAACCTTTATTTATACTTTCAAAAATGAAGTTTTTCACATCTGATCCAAAATCTGGTCTCATAATTCTAGAACCTAAATCAGTGAATAAGATTATTTTTAAACTTTGGATAATATCGATTTCATCTGATACCATATCAACTGTTCTTGTATGCTTATTGAAAGAGGGGGGGAAACTCCAACCTGTACCTAAAAAGGACTTTAAATCTTTACTCATTGCTATTAGTAATTTCTAAATTGTATTTTTTCTCTAAAATTATTTATTCCGTTATCCTAATAATTCGTGATCTAATAAAAATATAATTTAATTAATATTCACCATTCCACCTTTTATTATTACTTTTCCAGAGCCCTTCAATTCAGCTGTTGGACCTTCCATTGTCAGTTTACTTTTACCTTTAACTTGAACAGTAGTAGTTCCTTCAACCGCTACCTTCTTACCCTTGACTTTTGCTTCTCCCTTTGAAACATTTACAACAAAATCTTTATCAGCCTTAAGATTAATATCCTTACAACTAGTAATATGAATTCCATCCTTATCAAACACCATTGAATTCCCATTCATATCTTCCAAACTTAAAATCGACTCTTTATCATCTAAGGTTATCTTTTGCTCTCCGGGAGTTCTTATAAAAATACTCTTATCATCATCATTAAACTCAATTCTAATCTTACTTGCTGTAACAATTGACTTGATATTATTTTCCTTTTTTGGAGTATCAGCTGGTTTTTTTTTCTTTCCGTACAATGATCCAAGAATAATTGCATATCTCGGGTCATCATTTATGAAGCCCAAAATTACTTCATCTCCAATTTCAGGATAAAAAAATATCCCCACCTCTGTCGCGGCATATTTTTGACTCATTCGCGCCCACAAACCTTCACCAGCAGTCTCAATAAAAGGAACATCAACTTGGATTCTATACTCTCCGGCGGGATCATCATGTATTTTCTTAACTTTTCCAATATGTAAGCCAGAAATTGATGGTAAAAGGCCTAAAGAGGCAGGGCCATTTATTGCCTCGTTGTCAGTGAACGTACTGGGTTCTAATCCAAAACCAGACTCCGTTTTCCAAAATCCATCCTCAAAATAATGGATAACTTTAGTAACATATGCCAAACCATTAAAATGAGGAGAAAAGCCCGAAAGTTTAATTAACTTACCTACGACTGGTGAGGAATTGCCGACAAAAGAAGCAAAGCCTCGAATTTTAGATAATCTTGAGCGTTGTAAATGAGAGTTGGCCCAAGACTTTAAAAGGTTACTGTCCTCAGGGGCAGAAGTATTAATGGCCAATTCGGGATTCTTTACCACAGCAGCAAGCTTTTTTCCAGTAATATCCCCATGTGCATTCACTGCAGGTTCCGTACTTGATGATTTTACCAAACTCAATTTCTTGCTATCCCAAGATTGAAACTCTACCTTGCTAAGTTGATTAATTGAATCCATATCGGCAGAGAAATCTATAATATCCAAGCCAAAATTCAAATCTAAAACCGCACTTCCGCTTACCACAGGAGCAGCAATTGTCAACTTGGCGTCCTCATTAATGACTACCATAGCGTTGGCGTCTGCACGAGCTAAAATAAAATCCCAATCTGAACAATTATATTGAACTAGATTAGGATGCTTAAAAGTTGTTGTAGCAACAGATTTAGTCAATCCATATGCTCCTATTATCTCAGAAATCACATCGCTATCCTTTTTTTTTAAAAAATTATTAGTCTTTCTAATAGAGGCTAACTGGAATGCCTTATCCATACATGTGACTATCAACTCCGAAGTCTTGAATCTTACCTTCAAACTCTGACCAGTTATTACACCAGAAAAGACTTCCTTTTCTTTTTGATCATAACCCATTTTAATAGAAATGGTCTTGTCAGGGTCAAAATCCTTACTCGCGCTTGCCTCAAAAGTTTCGTCAGACGGATTGCCATCCATAATAATAATTCTCGCCTTAGAAACCTTATTAATTTCCTTGGATACGACAATAGATTTTAAACCATACTTAGTACCCACATCTTTTCCGCCCACAATGACTGAGCAGCTTGGAATACCCATATTACTTGTAATCGGAGAAGCCATATTATTTTTCGAGTCTCGGGAAAAAAATTTGTTGACCAGGAATCAAATTCCTAAAATCGATTATGTCATTGGCTGAAGCTACTTGTAAATAAAAACTGGAATCACCATAAATATTTTCACACATTAGAGGTAAATTATCACCTTCTTTAACTTCAATAAGATGAGACATATCTGGAGAATTTAGCTTAGCTAACTTCTGTCCCAAATCCACATATTGAATAAAATCAGCAGTAACAACTGCCCTTATAGGATATCCATCAGAGTCAAAAAGTGTATATTCTACATTAAGTTGTGTCATTTTGCAAATCAATTGCAAAGCACCCCATGTTAGCTTTAAAGAATTTGTTGTGTGTGTACTTGAATTAACATCGATGCAGAGTGATTTAAGATTTTTAATGCTACTGTCTATATTGGAATTCCCTGGTATTGCTCCAGTATCATCCAGTGTGAAATTTAATGTTATCTCTTCAGGTTCGGGAGGCTTGACTGTAACCGCTGTAAGACCACTTACCAACTTAGCACCAACACTTTCCGTTTTCCAATTTTTTTTATAATCTGTTGGATTTAATTGAACAGTAAAGTCCCCCACTAACTCTGATGAGCTGCACGAAGGGGATTTGTATGCTTTTATAGTCAACAGCTCAACTGCCATAATTATTAAAATCTCTCTTTCTCACTTTTAAGGTACTCTACTACTCTATCAAAACATCTTTGAATGAGTTTTTCTTCCATATCAGCATCTTCCGTTTTACCGGATTCAATGGCCGTTTCGTCTCCATAACGTTCTCTCTTCTTTTGATCATTAATTTTTGCCTTTATCGAAAACTGATTCACTTTGATTGCCATATTAGATGAATTTAAGTTTAACAATTATCATAATTATAATTAAATTATTAAATTAACCTTGTAAATGAACTATACTTCAGCGTAATTGTTTCGATTGCAATAGCATCTTTGTCGGCTCTAAATTCAGACATTTCTATTTTTATAGGATATGCATTTTTAAAATTCCATGATGCTAATGGTATATTGGAGCTGTTCCTCAATTTTACATTTATTTCTTTTGGAGAAATACTATTCATCCAAAAATCACCCCCACTATCAATCATTTTTTGGCACCAAGTGTAAAAATTTGTTTTGGAACCAACTAGGCCACGTTCAAGAACTAAGTCTTCATAAGTTGTATGCTTGGGTAAGTGATAAGCACTATTCGCGTCACCACCCGAATGTATCTGCTCTGTCTCTAAGGACTTCGTAATACCTTTTACAGATTGCCAGTTAGTATCATCTCCGGGAAAACTAACAATTTCAACAGAGAATCTAAAACTCAATACAGGCTCTTTAAAGTCACTCATTAATTGAATATTTCTATTTCAAAAAAAACGCAGATTTTAACAAATTTTTAATTTAAACAATTAAGAAGGAGATATGATCTCCAAGCTGTTATACTTGACTACTAACTTTTCTATTGCTGGACCTCCCTTTTTCTGGGAATCTAATTCTGCAAATGTCATTTGAAGTGGCACAGCATCTTCTAACTTCCAAGATATCTCCACGTCACCATCTTCATTCAGCAAATCTATTTGAACATTTCTCTTAACTGCTGTACTGAGATTATTTTTCCACCACTCAAAAAGGTCTATATCACCAGAGAAAACTCCTTTTTCAAGCGTTGCGTCAGTATAAACTGTACGTCCCGCTATATTATAATCATAGGATTGTTTCGTATTTCCATGTGAGTAAGAAACAAAGTTAGTTTTTGCCTCTAGCCCTGAGACTTTTTGAAATCCCAATGCTCCTGAAATTCCATCAATCTTAACTTGAAAGTAAAACGCAGGCAAAGGATAATTTAAGGCCATTTGATTATTGAAAATAATGAATTAAAAAGCACCTAACTGTCGAGTCAGGTGCGTCTATAATTTAAAAGGATAATTGTTTAGGGTGTTGTGAACTCAATACCTTCATGAGCCAATACCAATTCTTCCACAGCAACTTCACTACTAGAAGAATTTAAATCAGTACCCACTACCTTCATTGGGAAAGCATTAGTTAGTGTCCATATAATTTCAGCATCTCCGGATTCGTTGAGGAGCGATATTATCACTGTTTTTCTCTCTATTGTGTTCATTGCAATAGAATTAAACCACTCATACATTTTAATATCACCAGTAAATGTGCCCTTCTTCAAAGAAATGTCACTTGATTTTCTCAAACCAGGCATTTTTATAGTTGAAAACTCAGGACTATCACCATGACGGTACTCAATCACATCAACTTCCGCATCCATTCCTGAAATTTCTTGGAAATTAGCCTCTAAATCATCTACCTCGAGTTTGAAATGAAACTTTGGTAAGGGCCATATATTGTCTTGTACTTCTCCAGCCATTTTTTTGTTATTTTAGTTTTAATAATTTTTAAATTAAATAAATATTTTTTTTGTGTTAAGATTTCTGCATTTGCTGCTGAAAGGTAATTACAATAAATTCAGCAGGTCTTGTAACTGCCAGTTTCACTGTAATTCTCATAATTCCATCTAATATATCAGTTGCTGTCATGGTGGATCCCAAACCAACATCTACAGAGAAGGCATCATCTGGAGATGAACCTGCAAGCGCACCTTGCTTCCATTGATCTCTTAAGAAGTTAAACATTGTCCCCTTAATTGCGACCCATGTATTTACCTCGTTCGGTTGAAATACATAACTTTCCGAAGCAATTTTCAATGATTGTTCAATCATAATTACAGTTCTTCTAACGCTCAAATATCTCCAGTCTTGGCTGTTTCCATCCAAGGTCCTTGCACCCCACACCAAAACTCCTTTTCCTGCAAAAGAACGAATTGCATTAACAGCTTTACCGGTTAAAGGGAGGTTTAAATCTTCTTGATCCTTCGAAGTTAAATTAACCGAAGGACTCACAACGGATCCCATGGAAACATTTGCGGGTGATTGGAATACACCAACATTAGCATCAACCATTGAAATAACTCCAGCCATACCACCACTTGGAGGAAGAACGTTCAATGCGTTTTTAATATCGCCTAAGACGGCCTTAAAAAGAGGTAATTTAGCCATTAAAGTCTGATTCAAGCTAACTGGGTCGTTTTCCCCGGTCAATTTGGCTATTTCATCTTTAATGATTTGTGCATCATCACCATAAATGGCGTCAGCTTCTGCATCTAACAGAGGCGTCAATGCATCTAAGTTACTAATACTTGAGAAATCAACTTCATCACCTTGGATAACGGTTGTATTCACATAGGGATAGTATGACGCCCCCCATTGTAAAAAATTATTACCTAATCCTTCTCTCGATTTGGTTATCACATCGTTTTCATCATATGACCTCTCCTGATCACCATTATAAACATCAAGAATAGCAACTCTGCTTTTCATAGCACTACCACAATGCATTAACATCGCCTGTTGTAACGAAGCACAATCATTTTCCTCAAGTAATACAGCATCCGGAATTACCAACATTGTTGGCTCAGGAGTTTTGAGCAAAGTAACTATTCCTTTTTCTTCAGCCTCATCATTGAGATCCTTAGCACTCACTGCACTTGAATAATCGCCTGCTGAAACAATGTAACAAACACTTCCACCGTTGGCAAAAAAGAGCCTCATAGAACGATATAAGTTAAAATTCGTTGGTGCATCTACGGCTATTGAAAATCCTGAAATATCATCCGCAGCAATTGTAAATGTGGTCTTCGGAGCACCTCCAAAAAATTGATGATATTCACTGAGTGAAGTAATTCTAGTGGGCTTATTAACGATTGATTTGTTATTTTTTAAGGCTTTTTCAGTGTAGCCCACAAATGCGGGCACAGCGGTCGCAACTTGGACAGCTGAACTGGGAAATGCACTTTTTTCTTCGATGTAAACGCCGGGCGTTGCCAAAACTTGTGCCATAAACTAATTTTTTTTTAAAGGTTAAGTAAAAGAATTTTTATAGTAATGTTAAAACTAGGTTGATTTATTATTAATAACAAACTGTAATTTAATTTTATTTACAGTAATAATAATTTTTTATAGATTTTGAATGAACATTTCTGAATAATACATAGTCTCTCCGTTAATGGCCACTGCTTTGATACGTTGAATATCAGGTGTTGGTAAATATATTTTATTTAGCATTTTGCCTTCCCTAGATTCAACGGATCCATCATCCTCAAGCTTGGCATAAATCTTTTCTTCTCCATAAAATTTTGATATTGAAATCGTGTTTTGGGAGGTTATTTTTGTTGCTGTTTGATCATTGGGAAGAATTACGTGCTCACCATTAGAAAAATTTAATTTATCCTTTCCTATGAAAACTGAAATATTTTTAAACTGATTTGCATTATTAGACACAAAATAGTAAGTCCAAAATACTTTCCTCGCATCTAATCTTATTTTGAAATGGGAGCCAAGCACTTTTTCAAACTGTGTATTTGCTGATGTTTGTAAAGAAATCTCAATAATACCCCAACTTTTTTTCAAATCAGGCTCTAAATAAAAAATCTCGTCTTCTTTGACTCCATCAGATGACTTCACCTGATAGGAGCCATAGTCATCAATCAGTAGTTGTCCTAATTGAGTTTTATCCCCTATTTCACCGTTGAAACAATTACCATTTTCATCAGAAATGGTTAGTTCATTTCCCCAAACTTTATTGGGCTGAAAATTACCTTGTAAACAGAAGTTAAAATTACTTTCGCTTAGATAGTTACCAGAGTGTAACATAACTTCTTGTATTTCTGACTGGCCATCCTTACTTTCCTGATAAACTTCATTACGAAATATATATTTCATGTAGGGTTCTTGAGGCCTAATTTTACTGAAATTTTCAAAATACCTGTTTTTTACTTGTATTCCAAATCTAAATTTGATAGCCTTTTTGGATGACGATATTAAAAACAATTGGGCAGATTTACCCAAAATAATAAACCCATCTGCTTTTTTTTTAAATAAAAGCTGATAAGATGTCATCAATTTTCTGATTGAAGAAGATATTACTATTCCGTAATCTTTAGAAAAAGATCCTGAATAAAATTTGTGGCTTAATGATACTTCAAAAAGAACTTTATACTGGTCCATTACATTATTTCTTACGTTTATGATAGGGGCGGTTTAGCTCGATTTCTAGATTTCTCAAATGGATCATCCTCAGATTCTTCTTCATCATAGTCATTAGATTTCTTCTTAGCCTCATCAATACGTCGTCTACCTCGATTAAAAGCGTCTTCAGCAGTACCCTTTGCCCCTGCTCTCTCTCCTTCCTCGGAACCATCACTATCACCCTCAGGCGAAATACCAATTCCAGAAATTGATGGGATGGTGTCCTCAATATTGTCGGTAGAGAAAGTTAGCATCCTTGCCCGGTAGACAACAGAGGGTAGATATTTTGAACCCATCATTTGAAAAACTGCACTCAGATCATGAAAGGATAATGAAGTCAGGTCAAATACCGCCTTCTCTATGTTTTCTGAAAGCCCAGGTGTATTTTCGTTGGTAAAAATAGGCTTTCCTTGAAAAAAATAAATTACCCCTGATAAAAATTTTAAGGCCTCTACATAATTTTTTCCCACAAAATAACTAGAAAAGATAATCGTTAAATTTACGTAAATATCTGGACTACTTTTAACGAAGGTCCCTCTTGATGAGGTTGTTCCTGCGGTAGCCTTCAAAGTGGTCTCCTCCTCAACATTAACCAATGAACAAACCACTGTATTCGATCCCTCCAATGCGACTGAACCATCTTGGTCAATTAAGTTAGAAAGAACTAGTCTATCCTCTCTTAAACCATACCTTGATTTGAAATAATCATTGAGTTCTGAACAGACTACAGGCAGAAGGTTATGAATCATTTTATTCCTCTATTAAAATTTTCTTGATAGCCCATATAACCAAGCGCATTATGTATGTAAAAATAATTCCTATTAAAGCGCCCATGATAAATAATTCCATTTCAAAAGTTTGTTCGTATATGGTGGATTGATCACCCGCTGGGGTAAGTGACAAATATTCAATAAATAAATAGGATACTGGAAGGGCTAAAATGATAGCAGTAATAAACCAAAGAAATTCTCTTGCAAAAATCTTCATCACCTACCTTAAATTTTTCCTGTTTTGACTAAATAAAATATTTATCAAAATAACACCCAAACCACCGACTAAAACTCCTAATACAATAGACCATTGAGGTTTTAATACCCAGAAATATTGTAAACCAAAAATACTTAAAATCATAAATGTCATACTATAAACAACCCGAAAGGACTGATTGACAAATAGCGCATCTCGAACGCGCCAATCGGTCAATGCATAAACAAAACCAAGAACTAAAAAACCTGCAAAAATTAAAAAGCCTAAACCAATAATTTTTTTGTTTTTGTATATGCTCAATGCCAAGCCATAAGGACCTGAAAGGGTGGATTTAATTGGTACAATCTTTACCAAAGAATCTATTCCAAAGCTTTTCGAAATTCCCTGCCAAATATCATTTGATCCTTGACTATAACCCATAGCCCACAAACCAACTCCTCTTAATTTTTTTGACTTGACCCAATCATATTTAATATCCAAACTGATTTCATTTTCAAACCAACATATTTTGCTTGACTTAGCATCATTGATTAAATAAAAAAAACTCGCACTTATTGGATCAAAAATAGGATTATACTCAGTGTCATAGTTAGAAATAATTTCATAATAAGGTAACGATTCCATGTAACTGCTCCTGCCTATTTGTATATCTCTTATATCCCAAGTCACACCATACAAAGGTAAAGATAAAATGATCTGTCCTCCATCAATTTCTAAATTTAGAAAATCATTTACACAAGTCTCTAAACTAGGCTGATTGGTGAATGAATTTAAAGGAGCTACAGAACCTGGGTAATCAGAATGCTCCCCACTAAAATCATATCCCATAATATTAAAATAAGAAACAAAGTATTTTAATTCCGAGTAGTTCAAGGTATTTTGATCATTAAAATAAGGCACATCTAAAATCAGCACATAACCTCCATTTTGCAGTCTTGTGCTCAATTTTTTAATGAAAAAATTGAAAAAATCACCATAAAGAGCGGGTATTTGTTCAAAATTTATGTCAACTCCATCAAAATCTCCATCAATCATTATAGATAATAACTCCTCAATAAATTGGTTTTGAACCTCCCTACTCGCTAAGAATATCTCATTATTTTCAGACCCAAAAGAGGTGATCGAAAGTAGAACCTTTATATTAGGATTTTGTTGCTTAATGAATTTTGCCACACTATCCTCAACGACCCTATTAACCATTTTTTGATTTCTATTTTTTCCTGTGTTGGGATCAATATCGTAGGAATAAAATGATAACATTGTCAATAAATCATAATTGTAATATTTGTAAGCATCCTCCATCCAATAAGGATGCCACCCAATGACCTCGTATTTGGAATCTACAATATCATTAGCACCCTTATTTTTATAAAATGTATTATTTATCGAATCCCACTCAATAGTTTTGAAATCTAGATCATTTTTAAAATAATATTCTTGTCGAGAATGGAAAAAGCTATAAATATATTTATAGTCATGGATCATACCACTGTTCGGAATATAAGGTGCCTTGGACCAAGTAATTATATCTGATGTATCAATGGAAGAGTTAATCGTTTTTTTACTAGATCCAAAAACCTTCTTGACATTGTTAACATCTCTATTGGTTCGCTTGACTTCCTTCATAACTTTCCTCTGCGCTCCCATGATTTGCTTTCGTAAATCCTGTCCTGAAGATAACGAAGGTAACATCAAAATCAATGTTACAATACCCAAAGTGATTCCCTTAATATTCATCAAAAAAATTGAATTTTAGCATTCTGATCAATAAATCGTACCTAATTTTTCAAATATCATCCTTTTTTTTGACTCTGAAAAGTAAAACTTTGACGTATACTTTTTTGCCTAAGTTTTTGTCTTCATTTTTGAAAAATAAAAAATGATTACAACATAAATCATCCATTAACGCAAAATGGATACCTGATTTCATTTGCACTTTAGAAGCTATTTGAGATGAGGGAATAATCGAAACATTGTCATAAGTGAAGTTCGTGATATCTTCAAAATTTTCAGATTTTTTTGAAGCAATAGTAATATTTTGTCCGTTGCGTGTTTGTTCAGAGATAAGGGTTTGATCTTTTTTAAATATCAGATCCAATGGATTACCCAGAACATAATTTTTTAAAACGTCAGCATAGCCTACCCCATCTGAAATACTGTCTGTTGTCACACTTTCCGCCAAAGCTGCCATCAAATGCTCATATTGTACACCTGTTCCAAACACTACACTCCAAAAAGCAATACTTGTATCAGCTTTAAAATTGAAAGTGAATTTCTCTGAATTTGAATTTGTAAAATCCCTTACCGCACCTAGATATATCGTAGTATCTAAAAAATCTATTGGTATGGTATCATAAACGATAGGCTTTGGTATCAAATTAGTGTCGAGCACATACTTAAATGGAGTAATTCTCTCGACACAAAATTTATTTTCTTGACCAAACCACGCTTGTGAAATCATGGTTATTTGAAAGGAGTCCTTACTAATGACAGGAATCACGGCTTCCACTGTATTTTTAGACCTTCTATTTGAAAACAAAAGTTCTTTAGATCCGTTGACAATTTCCATAGACGGAGTTCTCTTGGTCACTCCAGTCATAGAAAAAAGTAAGGTATCTCCTTTATCTAAGGGACCAATATTTAAATTTTTATCATTGAATCTATTGATTTGAAAAACACCTTCTGATTCAATCGACTTGGTGCGAGCTATGGCTTGAGAAAATGGAATAGAATCTTTTGGAGCACCAATGTGAAAAGGATAGCGGTTGAGTGTAATGATCTGATCTATTTTAGCGTTTAACAAGAAAGATAAATTTTCTATTTCTACCGTATAAATACCACTATCAATAGCATCAAATTGCCAAGTCATTTTGGCATTTTTTATAAAAGATTCATGAACAATAGCACCCGAAGGAGAGATAACTCTTAAATTTATTTTTCGTGGTGTATAGGTCTCAAAAGTTAAGTGATCAAATGTTTTCAACATCAGATGAAATTTTTTAATCAACTTCCTCTTGAGATGCATAGATTGATTCGATGCTCTGGTAATCTCATTTTTATCTTGAGCCGAAGAAGGATTAAAAAAAAATCCTAAGATAAAACCCAAAAATAATATGGTTCTTTTAATCATCAATCTGATTTATCCATTCTCATCTGCATTTCTTTTCTTATTTTATTTTTTTCTTCCTCTACCCAAACTTCCAATTGTGCCTTCACAATCTCAAGATGAGCCTCTCCAATCAACTTCATTGCACCTTCGTTATTTTTAAGCTCCTGCTCTACTTTTTCCTGTTCAATACTTGCCATGACAGTAAGCTTATTATTGAGTTGTTGGTTTCTCATATTCACAGCAGTAATTTCATCAATCTCAAAATCGTATTCTACAGTTTTTAAAAGATGATCATAGGGCCCGTAAGGAGAAAGTAATTTCACCAAAATAGGGGCAATTTCAATGGATATTAGTAGCAAAATAATTGCTAATTGGGGTCCAAAAGGTAATACTCTTAACGAATCTATTCGCACCAATAATCCGTTAGCAAAGGATTTTAACAATTCTTTTTTCTCCAATTCAAACTCCTCAAGTAAACGTTGTTTTTCTTGATTAAGCAAATCAATTGTAACTTCATTACTTAATTTGGCTTGATCATATTCCTTTTGACTTTGTAGATATTTATTCTCTTTGCGTTCACATTCAGTACCCCGACCTTTTTGACCGGTACCGCAGGTTCCATCACATTCACACACATATTGCCGATAATATTCTTCCCTTATTTCAAATTTGGATAATGTACTTAGATTTAAAGAGTCAATTCGTTGCTCCTTAAGGGATACCCTTCCATCAAAAAGTGATGTTAATTTATCAATTTTATTCGCCCCTGCATAATATATGCTTTCATTAATTTCTTGTTCAAATATCTTCAACTCCAAAGGAACAGATATTACTAAAGACAACAAGATCGCCAACAAAAGTCTTGGTATTATTTGAGCGAATTCTTGAAGTTTTCCCTTAGATTTCTTAATGGTTGAAACTAAAAATCTGTCGAGATTAAAAACCAATAATCCCCAAAAAATTCCCAAGAAAAAAGATAAAAATGTGGAATTAAAAGCAGTATAGAGGGCATATCCTCCAGAAAAACAAGCTAAAATACCTGTGAAAAAAACCGTTGCACCTACTCCTGCATATTTATTAACCTCAGATTTTGGACATTTGTCCAAAAGCTCAACATCTGCTGCTGAGCAAAATAAAAAAAATCTTAATATGACTCCGTATTTATGCTTTTGGTTAATCATAATAATTCGATAGAGACTTTATTTTGTTAATAATTTTAGAATTTGATTTAAAGTGGTTTAGTAAAGTTGATTTCCTATTTTTTAAAAGTTTTGGTATTGAATGTCTCTCATAGAATTTTTTGAAATCAGATCCTTCCATTTTTTGCAAAAGAGCTGATTCAATTGATTTAGATTTAATGTACATCTCATCTATGTAGTCCCTAAAATTATTAGTATCGCCCTCTTTCAAAAAGTGTAAGGTCTTTGTTCTTAAATCAGCAATATTTATTTTTAATTTTTGCAAAATATTTTCATTAATTTTAATGTATTTTCTTTCAAAAACAGGAATTGGAAATGAATAAATCAATATTCTTTTATTTTTTGCAATATCTCTAAAGTTTGCCTCAATATTAATTTCTAAAGACCCATCAGATTTGAAAATATAAGTCCCTTCATTCTCACAAAACCCAAACGGTCTGATATTTACTTTATCTGCATGGACTATCTTCCAAATTAATCGAATATCATAATCCTTGGCAATGCCAAAAACTCCTGGATACTGTGACTCTTTCATCATAACAAATTCCTTAGAGGATGGATTTCGAAATTGTATTTCGTATTCAATTTTAAATTCACTTATAGTACTTACTTTTATTGATTTTATCTTCTTTTGAGATCCATTAGTCGCTTTCAGCTTTAAAATGGTATCATTAAGAAACGTAATGGTTTTTTGTCCAGAGGATGTAACTTTACCAATACCCTCAATGTTGGCTTGAGTTGCATTGGTAACTTTCCAAAAAATTTTAGTGGCTGTCAGTTCGCATACTGTATTACTTTCAGCCAAAAATTCAATGGTAATATCATCCGATTCAATGCGATACTCAGGTTCTTGTACTTTAAAGAATTTAAGATTTTGATTAAATTCTTTATCGCTATCAAGGATTTCCGCAAAACTCTCACGACTCCCAATAAAAGAATAAATAATTTTATGATCCACATAACATAATATTTTATTAAGACCCTTGCTGCTTTCTGATGAATAAATGAATGCTCCCAATTTTCTCAATTTTAATACATGATTCAGTAAAAATACGTCAGAATCTATTCTTTGAAGTTCAAATTTGGAAAGGAAAATATCACACGCAACGTCTCTTCTAAGGCAATCTCCCAAATACTCCAATAAATCAACAGACAACCCTTCATCTAGATAAAAACTTATATTGTGCCTGGCCTCTAGGAATCTTTTTTTTAGAAATAAGGTTTGGTGAATATTCAATATTTAATGATCAACTTTTATTTAATTCTTTTGAAAACAATCTACTAAAAATATGTGAAAAATTCCTAGTTTTCACTGTGTCATATTTTAATTAAAATTGAATTTTTGAATTAAATTAAGGATAACCAGAAAACCTTTTCACATTAACTAGTGATTTTGATGCTCAACCAAAATCTAACTTTTATATTTGAACTCATTGGAGCGATGATAACAAGATCATGACTAAAATAGACAAAAAAATAATTTGGATCACAGGAGCCTCCTCCGGTATCGGTGAAGCCCTGGCTTACCATTTAAATCAATTGGGTGCCAAGCTCATTCTATCAGCTCGGAGAGAGAACGAATTAGGGAGGGTGAAAAAAGCCTGTACTACAAACAGTAAAATTCACCTTTTAACTTTGGACCTTTCTGATTCGCAAACACTTGAAGAAAAATGTAGACAAGCATTAAGTTTTATGGGTCCGATTGATATAATAATTCAATGCGGGGGCATCAGTCAGCGAGATAAAATAATTAATACTTCTTTAACAGTGGATCGCCAAATCATGGAAGTAAACTATTTTGGAACTATTGCTCTTTCTAAATTTTTACTCCCATCCATGGTGGCTAATAATAAAGGACACCATGTGATCATCACCTCGGCTACCGGTATTATCAGCACACCATTAAGGTCAGCGTATGCCGCCTCTAAACATGCCTTACATGGTTTTTTTGATTCCTTGAGAGCCGAACACAAAAAAGATAATATCAAGGTTTCTTTAATTTGTCCAGGTTACATCAAAACCAAAATAAGTTATAATGCTTTAATGGGAGATGGAAGTAAACAAAATACGATGGATAAAGCACAAAGTAATGGGATGAGTGCAAAGAGATGTGCAAGCCGAATCATTAGAGCAATAGAGCAAAATAAAAATGAAGTTTATATCGGAGGACTGAAAGAAGTGGCGGGGATATATTTAAAAAGATTCTTTCCCGGACTATTTGCCAATATTGTCATTAAAATGTCAGTTACTTGAACCAAGGAAACATAATATATTAGTGGCAATTAAAAGGCAATGAATGGTAAGTTTAAAATATGCCAAAGCTCACTTAGAATTACGATAATAATTCCACATCATTAACAAACTAGCATTTAATGGCACTCAATAACTTGCTGATTAGTTTCTAAGTAATAATCAAATAACTTTAATATTTTATTTCAATTCATGTGTTCTTATTTTAAGTTAAATACCTTAAAAAAAGTCATTCTACAAAATTTTTAAATATCTATAACCATTTATAAATCAAACTTTTAAGTAATTTAATTAAAGTTTTTATTAAATTTTATTTAATATGCCTAAACCATTCACATACAATGCTCATCATTGATAAATAACCTCATCATTTAAGCGAAGAATCCCCAATTTTTTTGGAATTAAATAAACACCAAAGGTTACCTCATTACCAAGTTTTCGAAAAGTAGATAAAGTTTTTAAGGGTTCTTTTGAAATCCCTTTCTCTGGATTGCTCGGATCAATCGTTGTAATGACACATCGAGGACAATGGTGACTGATCTCAAATTCACAATCACCAATTTTTAAGTATTTCCAGTCATCTTCAGCAAAAGCTGGACTTCCTGAAATAACCAGATTTGGACGGAACCTATTAATACCTACAGGTATGGTCATGCGATTATTTAAAGCTCTTAAAGAAGCTTCAGAGGTGAGTAAAATTGGAGCTGCATCCGTGTAGGTAATATCATGTGGTTGTGATTCCATTTGCCTCATGTAAATCTCATTGATTTCAATTACATGACAGTTAACACCCATACATTTAGAAAACCATTTTTGAAGTCGATTATCTAACTCTAATCCTCCCGAAGCTTGACCGAATATAGTACCCATTCTCTTTCTTGAATTTGGGGTTTTTCTAGGTACGATGATAGAATCAGATTTAAATTTAAAGTAAATTTTATCATCAACGATTTTCGATTCAACCTGGAGCAATTTAGGATATTCTCTTGCGGTTATCAAACGACCATCATCATCAATTAAGGCTAATTCACGATCACCCATCAAGCCTGTCGAAATGATATGAGCATAATTAAGAGATTGAGGTCTACCCGACTTTAATAAATAAGTAAAAAGATTAGAAATATTAATGGAACCCATAAGTAATATTTAATGAATTAAACTAAATAGAAGTCGGTTTACACGACTAAAAATAATTTATTTGTCCTGTTAAACTAACAAATATTTTCATGATGAATTTTTAAAAATCGTATTTATAAAAAATTATCAAAAAAATCTTATCAATTATTCAGTAGTTAGTTTTCATTAAAATTATTTGCTTCATTTATTATATCTCAATAATACAATTAACAAAACTAGACTTATTAAATCAATCACAGACAACCCAACATACCTTGAATTTAACTAATTCATTCTGGAAAATTACTTACAATTAAATCGATGAAAAACTTATCTCACAGTAATCTCGATATACGGTATCGCATTTACACGATTAGCGAATAGTCAAAACCGATCAATATAATTGGTTCAAGCGATCATTAAAACCAAGTAAAAGTTTAAGTAAAAAAAATCATAAAATAAAATTTCATCCATAATGAATAATTTTAAATTTGTTTAGAAAAATTTGTACTCTAAAAAAAATCGCATACCATAATGCCATTGAAGTTTTAATTTCTTTTTAACTCTTTACATTTACTCTTTACATTTACTCTTTTTTATTTGTAACTTAAAAATCTGGATCTAAATTAAATTGCATTAACTTACCATTGATAGGGTCTTGAAAAGTGAGGGCAGCAGCATGTAATTTCAATCTGTCAGACTTCAATCCATACAATTCGTCTCCTTCAATAGGTATATTTAGACCTTCATGATGAGCTGAATGAACTCTCAACTGATGGGTTCTTCCGGTAATAGGTTTGAATAATACACGTGCTTTTGTTTCTTTAATTTCAAGGATTGACCAATGAGTTTCAGCTATTTTACCCTCACTATAACAAACCATTTGACGAGGACGTTGGAAATGATCAGGTCGTAATGGTAATTTGATGATTGGAGATGAATACTCTGGAATACCGCTTAAGATGGCAATATATTCTTTTTTAATAGTTTTATTTAAAAACTGATTTTGAAAATCAAGATAAGCTTCCAGAGTTTTAGCGACCACCATTAATCCAGAAGTTTCACGGTCCAATCGATGTACCATCATGGGACCTTTCGCTTTAGGATATGCAGCTTTTACCCTACTAGCCACAGAATCATACACATATTTACCTGGTACCGATAACAAGCCGTTTGGTTTGTTGATAACCAAATAATCTAGGGTTTCATATATGATGTTCAACCCTTTTGATTTTAATTTCTCCTTATAAGCTGGATTCTCATCAATAGCAAGTCCTGACAGCATATGGGTTAAAATGGGCTTACATTTACCCAAACAAGCAGGATAAAAATATCCATGGCGACGTAATTTCAATTTAGGTGATTTTCCCCACCAAAACTCCGCTAAAGCTACAGGTTTTAAGTCATGGAGAAAAGCATGTTGTAACAGTTTAGGAGCAGCACAGTCTCCAGCTCCTGCAGGTGGCCTTCGCTGTTTGGTGTGCTTGAACAGAGTATTCAATCCTTTTATTTGATTTTTTTGATTCAAAAATTGATATTGATCAAATAATTGTTCTTGAAGAGCGGCTGATTTAGTCTTTCTTTTCGCCTTTAATTCACTAATCTGTTTTTGAAAAAAAGCCAAACCTTCTTCGATAGGGATTAACTCTTCACGCAAAGTTTGAAGTTTCCTTTTATGCTGATAATGCAAGTTTTGGCTCTCCTTATTTATTTTTTCTAAAAAAAATTCAAGATTATTTCCACTCAAATTTTTCTTGGCAATTTCTCTTTTAATCCGCCTGAGATATTTTGCCTTTTTTTTGTTCATAAGGCTTGCTCGTATTTCTCTTGTATTTTCATATTTTCGGCCGTCAAAATCAGATAATAATCTTAAATAATGAGGATCAAATTCAATAGCTTTTATTTTTTCATTGATGGCTATGATCAGTTCCTCTTCCTCTTTGAAAAATCCTTTTTTTTCCAGTCTATCATATATTGGACCAACGAAACCTTCTAAATGATTTTCTTCAGCAAGTTTCCCTGAAAATGCCGCCAGGTAACCCAAATCTCCTTGTTTACTTTTTACCACCAAAACACCAAACATCTTACCACATATTTCATCAGATTCATCATCGGGATTCCCAAAGTCATGAGTCCATTTTTTCTCCGCTAAAAGATAATTTTGTAATAATTTAACAGCTTTTAAAGCGATGGGATGCGGCTGATATGAATATGGAAAAGTAAACTTTTTCGGCAGATTAATTTCTGCCAATTTATAAGGAAATTTGTGGAAAACAGAATGATTAAAACTTTCTTGATATGTCATTTTCAAGCAAGTAATAATTAACGTTTAATTTTATTTAGATTTAACGAATTATTGCCTTTGCTTGACTGGAAAATTAACATTATTGTGAACTTAAAAAAGGTTAATTTTTTTAAAAAAAATCATAAAATTACTTTTGACTTTCATCTTCTGTCAACGTTTACGAAGAAATCTTCCTATTTTCAATAATTGCATGGTAATTTAATATTTTAACTTTTAACATTTTACTTTAATAATTAAAATATAGAATACAGATGAAAGACATAAGCCGCCGCAAGTTCTTACAAAAATCTTCACTCTCTGCAGCATTGTTGGCTGCAGGACGCAAATTAAAAAGTGATTCTTCAAACACCTATAATAAAAGCTCAGTCGGTTCGAAATATATGGGTGATTTTGCTGCTCCCAAACTACCCAATATCCGAATTGCTCTGATTGGGTCGGGCGCCCGTGGGCCTGGTCACCTCAAATTCACAGCAGAACTACCCGGAACTGAAATCGTAGCCATTAGTGATTTATATGAAGATCTTGTCTATAAGTGTGCGGTGGAGGTAAGGAATATTGGGAAAGGGCAACGTCATAAAAATATAGCTACTTATTATGGAGATGAAAATATATGGCGTACCATGTTATCCGAAGTAAAGCCCGATATAGTGTTTATCGCTACCAATTGGTCTAATCACGCTCCTATGGCCATTGAAGCTATGAATCAAGGGGCACATAGTTTCGTTGAAGTACCTCTAGCAGTAACTTTGGAAGAAATGTGGAAAATAATTGATACCTCAGAGCGTACCCATAAACATTGCATGATGATGGAAAATGTCAATTATGGAAGAGAGGAATTAATGTACCTTAATATGTGTCGTAAAGGAATTATTGGAGAGTTACTTCATGGAGAGGCTGCCTACATCCATGATCTCAGATTTCAGATGATACAGCAAAATCGTGGGACTGGATCCTGGAGGACTCACCAATACGCCAAAAGGAATGGCAACCTCTATCCGACACATGGATTAGGACCAATAGCACAGTACATGAATATTGGTCGAACTCAAGATAATTTTGATTCGCTAGTTTCCTTCTCTACACCGGCACTTGGTCGTCAAAATTATGCTAAAGAAAATTATCCATCGGATCATAAATGGAACCAATTAAACTTTATTGGAGGAGACATGAATACCTCGATAATCAAAACAATGATTGGTCGTACCATTATGATCCAATGGGATGAAACTAGCCCGAGACCCTATACACGGTTAAATCTCATACAAGGAACAAAAGGTTGCTTGGCAGGTTATCCAACACGGATAGCACTAGAAGGAGGTTTTAAAGACTTAACACGTGATCATCACAGCTGGATAAAAGGAGCAAAACTGGAAGAGATTTTCGAAAAATACGATCATCCACTTTACAAAAGAATGAATGCGAAGTCTAAGGATACAGGTCATGGAGGAATGGATGGTATTATGCTCTACAGAATTATCGAATGCTTACAAGAAGGACTTCCCATGGACCAAAATGTATATGAAGGATGTTTTTGGAGTGCTGTAGGTCCTCTCAGTGAAAAATCGGTGAGCGAAGGTGGGGCTAAACAAAGTTTTCCCGATTTTACACGAGAAAATTGGAGAACTACTTCCCCCTTGAAAATTACGTCTTGAAAATATTGATTATAAATAAAACTTATAGGCTACCTTGAAGTATTTTTACTTTAAATCTTAGATATATTTTAATAAATATAACGGGCTGGTTGTGCCATATCACCATGATTATAACCCTCTAATCCATATAACTCGACAAGAGGATGACCTATGCTTTTAAACATTCTCCAAAAATAGGCATTCTCCTCATACTTCCCATACAACTCCAATTTACGATCCCCAGTAATTAAAATGATCGGCGGAGCATCTTTCCTAATATGAGCTAGTGGCGACATTTTATCAACGCGCACATCTTTCCATTTTAACACAAGCTTCGATCTAACCATAAAATGGGTAATAGTATGTACACCGTAAGGAATCAATCCTGCAATGTCATCCGTGTCTATGCCATAGGTATAAAGATAACTTTTATCCAACCCTAGCATACTAGTCAAATATCCTCCCTCTAAATGTCCCGAAAAAATATTAATTTGGGATCTCCTCCATAACGAAGTTATATTTTGAAAAGCCTAAGCAACCGCTGCAGGCGCATCATCAACAAACATGGTGATTTTACTTTGGGATACAACCGATAGTTCACTGCAGCTACCGCAATTTCTTTTTTTAGGCCTTCCGGAATATATTTATTTCCATCATTCAGTCCTCCAACATGAAACCAAATCAGCGTTGCAAAATCTTTATTCTTTGGCAGATTTAAATCTAAAACACACCTATCCAAAGCATATGGGTCATTAGTTCCAGACCTGTAATTCAGGTCAGTCAAAAGAAGCTCATCATGTGCGAAATTTTGTGCCTTGAACTCTATGTACAATATACTTATCACAAAAAATACATTCCCTACAATAATTAAGCGCCTATTAATTTTGATATTGCTCATTTTTTTACTTTCGGAACTAAAAGTAACTACTTTTAGCAATGGAGAGAGGTTTTTTATAATTCATTAGCCAAATAATAACCTATTTTGTCTTTAGTGTCCTCTCTAACCTGTTTTACCTGATCAGGTAAAATAACAGCAGATCTATTACCAAAACTATTTCGAATGTAGGTGAGTACCCCAGCAATTTCCCGATCAGTGAGCAAACTGCCAAAAGCCGTCATAGGTACCTTTCCTTGATATATTTTCCCCCTTACTTCCATTCTACCCATGACACCGTTCAAAGTAATTTTAATCAATCTTTCTGGATCACCAAGTACCCATTTAGTATCTACTAAGGGCGGATATCCACCCGATTTAATCCCCTTCCCATCGGATTGATGGCAGGTTGAGCAATAGCCATCTTTTTCATAGATAACTTTACCCAGATGATACAATTCAAGATCTAATCCCTGGAGATTTACCTCTTGATTTTTAGATTTCTTTTGGTAGCTATTATTAGGAACCAAAATCCCAAAATTGCCGGCAACAACATTATAAATATCTAACATCCACTCATCTATTGGCCATGCGGCGGCTGATTTTAATATTTTTTTTGCTAATAAAGAATCCATCCAGGAAGCAGCTACAATAGCTTCTAAGCGCACTTGACCATGCAAATCATCAGCCGCTTGTATCAACCATTTATCGCTTTCAGGAATTTGTGCTCTCGAATATCGAATCACCCTTACAGCAGCGGCTCTCAACCTGTAATCTTTTGAATAAAATACCTCTTTTAAAATGTCAAGATCAATTTGATTATTTCCCCAACTCACCCACAATGCCTCCAACATATGATGGTCATATAACTGATTATTTGGATCTAGATTAGCCACCCAAAGCTTTAGAGCCTCTGATACCTCATTTACATCCCTACCTCTAAGTGCACGTCTACTTCGATAACGGGTCCGATATTCAGGTAATTTTAAATTTTCCAGTAATACTTCTATACTGGCACCATCTATAGATGCAGGTACCACCAAAGGTCTGGAAGGATAGGTAATACGGTAAATCCGTCCATGAACATGGTCTCTCAAAGGATCACGTGCATTGTGTTGCATATGTCCCACTAAGACATTGTGCCAATCAACCAGATATAAAGAACCATCTGGAGCAAATTCCATATCAACAGGTCTGAAATTTGGATCGGTTGCAAAAACCAAATCATGTCGATGTCTAGATTTATAACCAGTACCGGAAGGGATGAATTGGTGTTGCTTAGTTCCTAAAAACCCAATAGTATTATTGATTAAAAGATCACCTTGGACTTCATCTGGGAAATGACGACTGGATACAAATTCTAAACCTGAAGTCGGTCGTACTCTATGGG
Organism: uncultured Marinoscillum sp.; assembly: GCA_902605755.1. GTDB lineage: Bacteria > Bacteroidota > Bacteroidia > Cytophagales > Cyclobacteriaceae > UBA4465. The sequence continues at coordinate 50,543 of CACLDR010000007.1, forward strand.
CTTCCTCTATCAAATTCTGCGATTTTGGTGATGAAATTCCATATTTTGGCTTAATAGATCCGGGCATCATCCAACTTACATCTGGACCCGATGTCTCACAGAAAAAGTTTTGACCCCAATCATCAAAAGCTATTCCCCAAGGATTAGGAATAGAAAGTTGCGCAGTGCGCTCTAATTTATGTTTTTGGGGAAAGTATCTAAAAAAACCTCCATTAGTCGCTCTTATGGGTCCATATGATGTCTCTACATTGGAGTGTAAAAAAACTCCCTCACCCATATAAATAGCTCCCGACGGGTCTGCCGTAAAAGCACTAATTGCATGATGGGTATCATGGTCATCAAATCCACTTAACAGAATTTCTACTTCATCCACTCGATCATCACCGTCCTGATCTTTGAGTAATTTTAAATGATTTCCTTGTGAAATATATACGCCCTCCGAAGCTAATTCAAATCCTATGGGTAAATGCAATCCATCTGCGAATATGATCTGCTGATCTGCCTGCCCGTCTCCATTGGTGTCCTCCAAAATCAGTAATTTATCATTAGGTTTTTTGTCTCCCGGCTTGTAATGAGGGTAGCTAGGCATCGTAGCCACCCATAGGCGACCCTTATCATCAAATGACAATTGAACCGGATTCGCTAAATCGGGAAAAGTTTCTTCTGAGGCAAAGAGTTCAATCTTATATCCCTCGGGTACAGTAAGCTTAGCCAGGGCTTCCTGTCCGTATAAATAAGAATCACTATCTAAATTACGGTAATTAGTTTCAACATCTGACAATTTATGTGTTCGACTATCTGCTAGATCGAGGTCGTATGAAATATTTTGCATAAAGTGCCAAATTGCTGTATCTCTAATCTGGGTAAGTTCTCTAATTTTTTTAATCTCGTCAGGATAATTATCTGGACCAAAAGGATCATACCGCCTACCGAAGACATGTACTCCATTGGGCATTTTAAAGTCATTTTGCCAAAACCAATTTTTATCCAAAACTCGAGCTCTTAATTTATCAAAATCGATCTCCTTACCTCTCGCTATTCGACCAAATAACTGATTGGACAAGAATGAAGAAAATATTCGGTAGCCCTCCTCGTTAAGTTGCATACCATCAATAGTTAACTTTTTATCTAAAAACCATTTCGTGCTGGGGGTGAAAACATCAATAAAAAATATTTTTTCTTCCAATGCTACTTGAGCCATGGCCTTTGTATACATTTTCAATCTCCTATTGATTTCAATCCCATCTGGAAGATCTTCTGTTTTTGACAAATCTTGAAAAGCAATAGGTGAAACCAATACCAAGGTTGGTGCTTCGCAACCGTTATATTTTTGCGTTTGGGTATGGTTAATGAAGGC
>CACLDR010000008.1 GCA_902605755.1 uncultured Marinoscillum sp.
AACCAACGCCCAGTCATTATCGGAATTATCCTTGGACCGCATTTATGGAACAGGTGAATTTCGATCTCAAGTTATGGGTCCATTGAGATGGTTTGATGAGGGGGAGACTTACATCAAATTTTCATACAATAATGAAGTTGGCGGTTTTGATTTCATGAAAGTTACTACCGAGACGCAAGTGCATCAGGTCATAGTGAGTGCATCTGATTTAATTCCTATGAGCACAAGTCAGCCATTAAGTATTCACGATTATCAATGGTCGAATGATCAAAAAAAACTATTAATATTTACCAATAGTAAAAAAGTATGGAGACTAAATACTAGGGGCGATTACTGGGTGTACTACATGGAGACTAAAGTATTGAAAAAATTAGGGGGTCCGGAGGCAGCTCCGGCTACTTTAATGTTTGCTAAATTTTCACCTCAAGGTAACCGTGTCGCATATGTGCGAGAGAACAATATTTATGTAGAAAACCTTGAGGATGATAAAATAATACAGCTGACTCAGGATGGTACAGATCGTATTATAAATGGCACTTTTGATTGGGCTTATGAAGAAGAATTTCATTGCAGGGATGGTTTTAAATGGAGTCCAGATGGCCGTAACATCGCTTACTGGCGTATTGATGCGACGACAATTCGAGATTTTTACATGATCAATAATACGGATTCTATTTATTCGCAAATTATCCCAGTGGAATATCCTAAAGCAGGAGAAAAGCCATCAGAAGCTAAAATAGGAGTAATAGATGCTTCAGGTGGACCTACTGTCTGGATGTGTATCGAAGGAGATCCCGCGAATAATTATCTACCAAGAATGATTTGGCATCCTAATGGAGAGAAACTGTTGATGCAACAATTGAATCGTGCACAAAATCACAATAAAATATTGGAAGGAACTATAGCCGACGGAAATATTAAAAATATATTTGCAGATAAAGATGAGGCTTGGTTGGAAGTGGTGGATGATTTTAATTATTTTGATAAAGGGAAAGCTTTCAGCTGGGTATCGGAAAAGAGCGGATGGAAATCACTTTATTTGATTCAGGATGGAAGAGAAAAAGCCATCAGTCCCCTAGATTCAGACCTGTTATCTATTTCATTGTTGGATGAAAAAAGTGATTATTTATATTACATCGCTTCTCCTCATAACCCCACACAACGTTATTTGTGGAGAGCACCCCTTAACTCAAAAAAAGGATCACCCGAGCGCGTCACGCCAGAAGATCGACCAGGCTGGCATACCTATCAAATTTGTCCTAATGGGAAATATGCGCTCCATACCTATTCTAGAGCTAATGTTCCACCGGTAATAGATCTTGTTTCGCTACCTGACCATCGCGTCATTACTTCTTTTATGGACTCCAAATCTTTGAAAGAAAAAATAGCTCAACTTGAGATTAATCCAAAAGAATTTTTGCAAATAAGCCTACCCAGTGGAATATCGCTTGAGGCGTCTATGATTAAACCACCCAATTTTGATCCTTCAAAAAAATATCCGGTACTTTTCTATGTGTATGGTGAACCTTGGGGTCAAACCGTAGTAGATCAATGGGAAGGTGAAAGATATCTTTGGCATCAAATGTTAGCACAGCAGGGTTACATTGTCATGAGTATTGACAACAGAGGAACGCCGAGTCCCAAAGGTCGCAAATGGAGAAAATGTGTCTACGGACAAATAGGCGTGCTGTCATCAGAGGATCAAGCTGCTGGTTTAAATGCATTAAAAGAAAGGTTTTCATTTATAGATGGAGATAGAATAGGTATTTGGGGATGGAGTGGTGGCGGTTCAATGACTTTAAATATGATGTTTAGATATCCAAAATTATATCATACTGGAATGTCGATAGCTCCTGTGCCAGATCAGAGACTTTATGACAATATTTATCAAGAGCGTTACTCAGGGATTCCTCAATTGATGCCAGAAAGTTATATAAAGGGATCACCAATTACTTATGCTCAGCAATTAGAGGGGAATTTACTAGTTGTACATGGTACAGCAGATGATAACGTACATTACCAAGGCACTGAAGTACTCATTAACGAGCTGATCAAGGGGAACAAAATATTTACCATGTTAGCCTACCCCGGTAGGTCACACTCGATCAATGAGGGTGAGGGAACAACCTTACACTTACAAACAATGCTTACTCATTATTTGAATCAAAACTTACCCCCTGGTGGAAAATAAAAATCAACTGTCTAGTAAAAAACTTATTTAAAGTGTCGATCTCATTACGTGCCATTGCCGCGTTGAAACTGGGTATAAAATTTTCGATCTTCATTTGTTGGCCTCCAAACATTTAGTAAAAGGGCTTGTCGAGGTTGGGATTATGAAAGGTTACCTGCACGATGTAGTTGACTTGTGTGCACATGTAATTTTTTTGAATTTAAGTTGGATCATATAATGGGGTAAAATGTAGATGATATAGAAAATTTTGGCGAGGCATACGTGGGTTATGATGATCAACCAGAAAAAAGCAATGCTGTGGCTTAAAATCTCTGCCTTTAGGAAAAGAATTAGCTTCAGGTTATGTAGTGATTGTTAAACTCTGTATTTATTTTATTCATTAATTATTAAAGAAACATAAGGCTTTAGGGAATTACGATGATTTCATTAATTCTTCACTACTGGAAAAACATGTTAATTTTGGAGGTATAAGAGTTGAAAATTATTTTGTCATTCCCCCGATGGGGCCCAATTATTAGGAATGCCTTTGATATATGCTTCAGATAATATTGAATCAATTAGAAAATGTGAATTGTCATGAGATGGCTTTTTTTCTTCTTTTTGATTGGTTTTTCGCTCCATTTGATTGGGCAAAATTATGATCGACAAGACTCATTAAGGGGATCGATCACGCCAGAGCGCGCATGGTGGGATGTTAGCTATTATCATTTAGCTATTGAAGTTAAACCTGACACTAGAGAGATCATAGGTAGTAATCAAGTGTATTATAAAGTACTTGAACCAGGTGATATATTGCAGATAGATTTGCAATATCCTTTGAAGATCACTAAAGCTTTACAGGATAGAGATTCTTTGAGTATTCGTTCTGAGGGGAATGCACATTTCATCACTTTGACCAAACCCCAGCTGGTGGATAAAATGGAATCTATTAAAATATTTTATGAAGGTAAGCCAAAGATAGCCAAACGTCCACCATGGGATGGAGGTTTAACTTGGCAGAAAGATGCCAACGGTATGGATTTTATTGCGACTTCTTGTCAGGGTATAGGAGCCAGTGTTTGGTGGCCTAATAAAGATCATATGTATGATGAGGTGGATTCAATGCTGATGAGTATAGAGGTACCCCAAGTATTGGTTGACGTATCAAATGGACGTTTAAGAGGGATTGAGCATAATCATCAAAAAGGGACCAAGATCTATAATTGGTTTGTGTCCAATCCCATCAATAATTACGGAGTAAACATCAACATAGGAGATTATGTAAGTTGGTCAGCCCCATACGCAGGTCTTAATGGATCCCTAGATGTGACTTATTGGGTACTAAGAGATAATGAGGCCAAGGCTAAAAAACATTTTGTTGAAGTTCCTAAAATGCTTGAGGCTTTTGAGTTTTGGATGGGTCCTTACCCATTTTATGAGGATGGATTCCAACTCGTGGAGGCTCCGTACTTGGGAATGGAGCATCAAAGTTCAATCACCTATGGCAACCAATTTCAAAATGGTTATTTGGGTAAAGATATAAGTGGAACGGGCTGGGGATTAAAATTTGATTTTATCATTGTACATGAGTCGGGTCATGAATGGTTTGCAAATAATGTTACTTTTAAGGATATAGCAGATATTTGGATTCATGAAGGGTTTACTGCTTATTCAGAAAGTCTTTTCGTTGAATATTTCTATGGAAAGCAGGCAGGCCAGGAATATTGTAGGGGTACTCGAAAAGGCATTCGAAATAAGTTTCCAATAATAGGTGATTATGGTGTAAATAGCAGTCACAAAGATAACGATGTATATTCTAAGGGGGCAAATATTTTAAATATGGTAAGGCAGATCTTAAATAATGATGACCAGTGGAGGCAAATCCTGAAGGGAATTGGAACAGTATTTTATCATCAAACCGTTACTAGCGAGCAAATAGAAACTTTTATAGCAAAGGAAACGGGATTGGAACTTCGGTCATTTTTTAACCAATACTTGAGAACTTCTCAAATTCCTATTTTTAAATATTATAAGGAGAAAGATAAGCTAGTGTATCGATGGGATGAAACCTTAGAAGAATTTAATATGCCCATTGATTTAAAAATTAATGATAAATTGATCAGATTGATCCCAACTAACTCATGGCAATCCTATGTAATGGAACATGATATAGATGTAGTCATAGAAATTGATCCGAACTATTATATAGAAGTAAATCAAGTCAGATAGTCATTTTAATTGTAAGAGTATTATAACGGCTCCACTATCATTACTAAAGATATCGTTACGGATTGGTATTATTCGTAGAAAATTGAGGATTTATTTTAAACCGTTTTTAAAAAGAAGAATGCTCTTTTTTTGATAAAAAATGTAAGCATTTAACAATTCTAAAATGGGGCGATATTTTAATGATAAAACCTACTTTTTATTTAAATAACTATATACTGTCGCTTGGTTGATTGATATTTGGGTATGATAATTTGAATTTTCCAAGGATTTATATGAAAGAGATAGAAACTTGTTTTGCTAATTTTTATAAAAAAGATAAGGAGGTCTACCGTAATATAGCAGTTTTAGCTAAAATAGGAGGTCCAGAAGTTATCGAACGCCTGTTGACAATGCTTTATGAAGAAGATCTCGATATTCAATATTTGGCGGTCAAAACACTTTCCCAAATTGAAAATAATCAATCGGCATTACCGGGTTTATTTTCAGCCATTCATGACCCTAAACTTAGATCTAGTAATGGGAGTTTGGTTCAGGCTCTCGAGGGCTTTGATGTTAGTGATCATTTTATTGATATCTTTAAGTTGTATCTCAACGGAAGTCTTAAAGCAGCAGCTATGGCAAAACTTTTGCTTGATTATACTGAATTTAATATTAGCTCTAGAACCCTTAAGAAAGCTAAAAAACATATTCATGATTTTGTAAACAATAGTCTTAAAGATGAAAGTTATGAGACTAAAGTGCTTGAGATAACCGACATTATTAATGATTTAGAAGTTTTGGTTAATGGGTCAGAATAGTGCATATCTATGAAGCAATATGATGTCATTGTTGTAGGTGTTGGTTCCATGGGTTCAGCTACTCTTTATGATTTGGCCAAAAATGGTTTAAAGGTAATGGGGTTAGAACAGTTCGAACTGGCTAACGATTTATCAAGTCACACAGGTCAAAGTAGATTGATTCGGTTAGCTTATTTTGAAAACCCCAATTATGTTCCCTTACTAAAAAAGGCTTACAGTGGTTGGAGACAAATTGAGGAAGATGCAGGGGTTAATTTATTTTACCAGACGGGAATTGCCTATTATGGGAAATCCGAAGGTCCTTTGATTTCAGGGATCCAATCATCGGTTTCAAAATATGACTTGAAAATGGCATCGATACCATTAGATCAATATTCAGGGCTACAGATTCCTGCAGATTATCAAGGTCTATATGAAGAGGTGGCAGGGTTTATTACTCCTAAAAAAGCAATATGGACTTATGCTCAGCAAGCATTGATTCGGGGAGCGGTTCTTAGGCAAAATGAAAGGGTGATTACATGGCAGCAAGAAACGGATTACATCATTGTACAAACGGATAAGGGGAGTTATCACACAGAAAAATTGATTATAAGTGCTGGACCCTATATTCAATCATTGTTAACTAGATTTATCCCTAAGCTTACCGTGACGAGACAGTTGCTTGGATGGTTGAATCCCTCGAACTGGGAAGATTTTTTAATGAATAGATTTCCATGTTGGGTAATTGAAGAGGAGGGAGTATCAGGAATTTATTATGGCTTTCCAATTTTACCAATTGAAAAATTCTCCGGACCCATAGGACTTAAAATTGCCTATCATGCACCTGGTGCTATTATTAATCCAGAGACGGTAAACGACTTTGATAGGATTCAGGAAGCCCAACAACTTTTATCGGTGAGCCGGCGTTATTTTAAGGATCAGAAAATGACGATGCTTAATATGAGCAGCTGTATGTATACTTATTCATCAGATAATCATTTTATAATTGACTACTTACCTCAAACAGATGAAAAAGTTATTATTGCAACAGGTTTTAGTGGTCATGGATTTAAATTTGTCCCCGTCATAAGCGAGGTCCTCTCAAATATGGCCAGAGGTTTCAGTCCAGGGGTAGATATTACTTTTCTATCTATGGGTCGATTTGGAAATTAAACGCAGGTAATCAAGGATAAGTGATGCCTTTTAGTTATTATTTGATTCAGGGAGGGTAGACAGTTTATCAATGGCTTGTTCTAATTTAAGTATTCTACCTTCAAGGTAGTTAGGAGGATTTATTTTTTCGCTAAAAACACCGAGGACTTGCCATATCTGTATGATATTTTCTGAGAGTAAATCTTCTATCGGGTAATTTGGATCATCTGATTTTAATTGAAGATGCCTCGGATTTACTGAATCTAGTCTTTTGGTTGATATGCCAGATTTGGTAACCAAACAGAGAACTTGCCCAATCATTCCCTTGAGGTCAGTTTGATGCACCAATTTTCCAATAAGTAGATCTCCATTATGGAGACCTTGTTGTTGGAATACCATTTCACTGCCTACCATTTCAAAGCAGATGAGGTAAGAGGAAGCTTTAATTGGAATTCCTATTTTGGGTAGTTTATCTATGAAGTCATTGCTATTATGATTAACAACATAGTTTAAAAATTGATCTTGACTGACCAAAGGCGCGGTAGTTATTATTGATGAATTTTGACCTACATTATGGGCTTTATCTAGTTTTTTTTTGATAGTGTCAAGGCTAAATATTTCAGCTATGGATAATTCCCGCGTTAATAAAAGGTCTATTGAAAGTTTAAAATATGTAGCAATTAGAATTAGCGTTTCAATTTTTGGTTCAGACCTACCTTCTTCATAGGCACCAATACTGGGGCGTGATAAATGGAATAAACCAGCGAATTCAGCTTGGCTTATTTTTTTTACTTGCCTAATTTTTTTAATATTTCTGCCTACGTATGACAAATTTTTGCTAAAATTCTGAGCCATGATACATTTTTTTATAAAAATATGATTTAAATGTAATAAATTTTTACCATCTTCGTGTTATAAATATATTTTAGATATCAAAAAAAAGTTTTTTGGCTTGAGATATAGTTAGATTAAATGGATATTTAATGAAAAATTTAATGAACATATGAATGTATATTTTGATAAAGTAAGAGATTATTTATTTGAGCTTGATTTTTCAATTATTTCGCAAGACAATGAAGAAGGTATTTTGGTTGTTGAAAAGGAAGATGAGGGCATGAAAAATGTAGTATTAATAGTCTCGGACCCCATCGTCATTGTAGAGCAATTTTTATTTGAACTCAATGACGAATCATTAGAGATCTACAAAAAGCTATTGATAAAAAATAGGGATATCATACATGGTGCTTTTGCCACAGATGAATCGGGTAAAAAGGTTTTTTTCCGTAACACTCACGAATGTGAAAACTTAGATTTAAATGAGATAGAGGCTACATTAAATGCGTTGGCCCTATTGCTTAGTGAATACACCAATGAAATAATTGAATTTAGTAAAAAATAAAAATAACAGATTATGAATGTTTTTAAAAGACTTTTTAAAGTAGGAGAAGCCGAGGCACATTCGGCTTTAGACAAGTTAGAAGATCCCATAAAGATGACTGAACAGGGTATCAGAGATTTGAAAAAAGATTTAGATGCGAGCCTTAAGGCCATGGCTGAGGTGAAAGCCATGGCTATTAGATCTAAAAATGATTTTCAAACTAATAAGAATAAGGCTGGGGATTATGAGAACAAGGCTATTCAATTGCTCAAGAAAGCAGAAGCTGGAGCGTTAGATGCTGCAGATGGGGATAGGTTGGCTGGAGAAGCTTTGGCAAAAAAGGAGGAATTTTCTCAAGCCATGCAAAGATCTAAGGAAGAAATGACCCGATTTGAGGGAAATGTAACACAACTCGATGGAAAGATCAAAAAGTTGAGATCTGATATCAGTACTTTTGAAAATGAATTGAGGACTTTGAAAGCCCGCGTAAAAGTGAGTGAAGCCACCTCAAAAGTAAATAAGCAAATGGCAAATATCGATACCAATAGTACAGTGGCGATGCTTGAACGAATGAAAGATAAAGTTTCTCAGCAAGAGGCTTTAGCAGATGCATATGGTGAAATTGCAGGCGAAAGTAAATCTCTCGATAATGAGATTGATGCAGCTTTGGGTGATACCGATGTAAAAGCAGCGGATGATTTGGCCGCAATGAAGGCCAAATTGGGACTCAAAAAATAATTAATATTTTCAAATGGATATTTTTAAGGCGGTTTTAGTAGTTATCGCCGCTTTTTTTGTGTTTGGATTTGTTTTTTCTATTCTTTTTAAGGTGGGATTAATATTATTATTATTACTTTTAGTGATGTACGTTTTTAAAAAGTTATTTTAGATTGATGTTTGATTTTTTCAAGAAAAAGAAAAAGGTCTCATACGATGTGACCAATTTGTCTCTTAAAGATCTGGATGTTGGATTTATCTTTGATTATGATATGAAATCATGGGTAGTCCAAGAAGCTTACAAATATGACTGGGGCAATAATAATTTCACCAGTGAATATAAGGTAGATAGCGGTGATGAAGTGGCTTTTTTGCACATCTCTGATGAAGGTGAACTTGAGATATCAATGAGTAAATCGATTCGCATTAGTAAAATTGATGAGTCGATAATTGACGAAATTGAGAAGAATGAAAAGCCCCCTAGAAAAATACATTATATTGAGGAGTGTTATTATCTCGAAGAAGACTCTGCAGGCTATTTTTGTGATTTGAGTAAGGAGACAGAGGACTGGGAAGAATTGGTTTCATGGGAATATTTAAATGATGAAGCTACCAAGATCTTAACTATTACACAATGGGATATTAGAAATATTGAAGCCTCTGCCGGCTTAATTTTAAAGGAATATCAATTTTCAAATATTATACCTGGCGAATAGCTTATTTGTTGTAGATTTATACTATGAAAAGATTACGACTTACAATACTTATGATATTTTCGTTCTCGATGTCGATAATATTTATTAGTTGTGGAGACGAAGAATTCCAAAAAAGTCCATTGGATGAGATTATCCGGGATATTCCTCGAGATGACATGTTCACTATTATTTTATACGATATGGACGTAGAGGGAGATTTCTTACAAAGATATTTTCATAAATATCAAGTCATTCGAGATAATCAAGTTGAAGATGCTAGAGAAGTCATTTCTGATTGGCATGAGGTAGGGGAACGAGAATTTAATAACTATGTGAATGATATGGGTATGGAGATTGCTTCTCGAGACAGTTCGGGAAATCTCTCTAAAACGGTGGCTCCCCCAGGATACAACAATTATGTTGGTAATGAAAAATATGGAAGATGGGAAAATAGAAATGGATCAAGCTTTTGGGCCTTTTATGGTCAATATGCCTTTATGTCCAGCATGTTTAGGATGGGTAGTTACCCAGTGAGTAGAGGATATTATAGCGATTGGAGGAGTAATTACGCAGGTACCAATAAAAGGTATTATGGTCCAAGTAGTGGTGGAAGATCCTATTATGGAACTAGTAGTGCTTATAATAGTAATAGGAGTAGAAGATCTACTTGGAGTTCAAAAAGCAGTTCTTATAGGAGTTCAAAAAGCAGTTCTTTTAAAAACAACGTAACAAGTAGAACTTCAAGATCAAGTGGTAGCTATGGGAGCTCCAGATCTCGGGGTGGTGGATACGGTAAATAAATGAATTCATAAAAGTACGGAATATATGCTTTCAATATTGGATGGGTTACTCACAACCCTTACTTACGTTTCGGTCAGTTTTCTACTATTTTTCCTCGGAAAAATGGTATATCAACTTTTTCATCCAAGAGTAAAAGTAGCATATGAACTAGTAGAAAATGATAATTTAGCTTTCGCATTTGCTCATGTTGGGTACTTCATTGGTTTACTTTTATCTATTGGAAGCGTTATGGTGGGTGAGTCTGAGGGACTTGTTAATGACTTGATTGGTATTGGAGGTTACGGTTTACTGTCTATTGTTCTCTTGAATTTGTCTTTAATTATCAATGATAAAGTTATACTTTCAAAATTTGACCTTGAAAAAGAAGTCTTTAATGATAAAAATGTAGGTACAGGCATTGTTGAAGGTGCTAATGCCATCGCTACGGGTTTAGTGGTTATGGGAGCTATCACCGGTGAGGGTTTTGGAGAAGCGGGCCCGATAGTAAATGTATTGATTTATTGGATTTCGGGACAAGTCATTCTCTTTACAACTTCTAAAATATATAATTTGATCACTTCATACGATATTCATGATTACATTGAAAAGGGAAACATAGCTGTCGCTGTGGGATATTCTGGAGCAATTATTTCAATCGGTAATCTTATTAACAATGCATTGGCTCATGATTTTGAAAGTTGGATGATTACTTTCCAGGATGTCGGCTTTAATGTCATTGTCGGTTTTGCTTTTTTGCCCGTTGCTCGTTTTCTGACTGATAAGATTTTATTACCCGGACAAAAACTTACGGATGAAATTATAAATCAAGAAGATCCTAATGTAGGAGCGTCTATCGTCGAAGCATTTGCCTATGTTGGAGGTTCTATGTTGATTGTCTGGGCATTATAGAATCCTTGAAAAAAACCTCGATTTTACTGAAGGTTGCCCTTTTTGCAACGGGACTAGCAGGTATTGTTTCAGAGTACACTATTTCTACCTTGGCAACCTATTTTCTTGGAGACTCCGTTTTTCAATGGACTATGGTTGTTTCCATGATGCTTTTTTCGATGGGTTTGGGTAGTAGGCTATCTAAGATGTACGATTATAAACTGCTCGAAAAATTTATACTAATCGAATGCCTACTCTCGGTTATCGCCTCAAATGTCACAGTTATTGTTTATGTCTGTTTTGCCTTTTATGGAAATACTACCTTTATTATTTATTTTTTAAGTATTCTTATTGGGCTTTTGATTGGTATGGAAATACCGATTGTCATACGTCTAAATGAAAAATTTGAAAAATTAAAAGTTAATGTTTCCTCCGCTCTAGAAAATGATTACTATGGAAGTTTGTTAGGAGGTATTTTCTTTGCTTTTTTGGGGTTACCTATTTTAGGATTAATCTACACTCCATTGATTTTAGGAAGTATTAATTTCATTGTGGCATTACTTTTATTGTGGGCCACTTGGGACGATCTTCAAAAAAAACAAAAAACTAGGTTCATCACCTATGTTGTGGGCGTTTTGACTATTTTGAGCACCTCTGCTTTTCTCTCTGAAGATGTGGTAAATTGGGGTGATCGTATCCGATATCGAGACTTGGTGGTTTACAGTGAGCAGTCTCGTTATCAAAAAATTGTAATGACATATTCAAAGGGTGATTATTGGTTGTTTCTTAACGGGAATCAACAGTTGAGCACCATTGATGAGGCGATGTATCATGAACCAATGGTTCACGCTCCAATGGTCCTTTCAAAAGAAGCTCGATCTGTATTGGTTTTGGGAGGAGGAGATGGTATTGTGGTTAGAGAATTGCTTAAATATCCTGAATTATCTAAAATTGTATTAGTTGATTTAGATCCTGCTGTTACATTAATGGCCCAGAATCATCCCATAATGTTGTCTATAAATGAAAATTCCTTAAACAACGATCGGGTGAAGGTAATTAACCAAGATGGGTTTCAATTTTTGGCCGAAACGCAAAAAAAATTTGATGTGGTAATTGCTGATTTTCCCGATCCTAGAACAGTAGATCTTGGACGTCTTTATTCGCGTGAATTTTACAGTCTTGTATACCAAGTATTAAATGAAAGTGGGATAATGATTACTCAAGCGGGTAGTCCATATTATGCGCCTCAAGCATTTGATTGTATAGATCTTACAATACAATCGGCAGGGTTTAATACCTTGAAATTACATAATCAAGTATTATCCTTGGGGGAATGGGGTTGGGTCATGGGATCGAAACAGAAACGAGAGCTTAAAAATGAGTTACAATCAGCCTCCTTAGGCGTATTACCTACCCAGTGGTTGACTGATGGAGCATTAACAAGAATTTCTTCTTTTGGAGCAGAGGTGTTTGAATCAAATTATGCGTCAATTTCTATCAATAGGCTACATGATCCGGTGCTTTATCATTATTATCTCAATGGAAGATGGGATTTATATTAAAGTGATTTGGCCGCTACAATACCCGAGTCAATGGCTTCAAAAAGTAGAGGTAATCTACCCGTATCAACTCCTGAAAATTTAAAATTATCTGTTTCTGGATAGGTCTTGAATAAGTAATGTGGTGTGGGTATCGGCATAGCATGTCCCATTACATGAATGAATGCAGCCTCTGGATCAATTGGTTCTTTAACCATAGAATGAATGTAGGTTAATGTTTTGTTGACGATGCGGTCTTTATGATCTTCAACGGTAAGTAATTTGCTACGATGTTCAGGTTTTAGACAATAATAACCAGTCAGGCAATGAAGGCCCTTGAGATTTCCTTGATATTGTATACTTGAATCAATAAAACCTAAAAAACCCGATTCACTATCCAAATATTCATTTTGCCAATAGCCAAAATTATTTGGCTTTTGCCTAGTCAAAATATTTACTACCATCCAAGGAGCATAAATATTTTTATCAAATGGAGAATCTATTTCTGGGGTAATATATTTGAGGCCGTGTTTTTGTCCGGCATAAATGATTGTATCTGTCTGTATTTGCAGACGTTGGTTCTGGATAATGTTTAATGCATCGACTAGATAACCTGATCCTTTTTTTTCGATATGATATACTAAATGTTCCTTAAGTATTCTCTGAGATGGAATTTTTTGAAATATTTTTTTTACAAAATATTGATTTCCTTCAGGAGCAGAAAATAGTTCTACATATTGATTTTGATAGGGTCGGCAGGTATAATAGTGGATTCCAGCGAGAGCCGAGACCTGTTTACTTGTTCCTCCATAGTCATCTAGCATTTGGTAGTCAATGAGATTTCTAAAATTAGGGTCTGCATTGATGTCGTGTTCATTCAAATAGGTATCAAATGTGCTTTGATCAAGGTATTTTAATTCAGTCGGAGTAAAACGTGTGGGCAAGACCATTCGGCCTTCAAATTGACGCATCAGTTCCATTAATTTTTGAGAAGCTTTGGTTTTTGGCATTACATTTTTTCTAAATTTTCCTTTTTGGAAGCATTGTTGTCGACGTGCATTAGGAATAATATGCTGACGATCTTTAAAGGACCAATTATCATTCCATGGGTGGTACTCAATAATTTGCAATTCTTCAAACATTTTTAAGACTTCCGTTCCATAGTAGGCTGGGTAAGCTAAGTCATAATGCGCACCACGACCCAAGGAAACGCCTTGATAATTATTTGCAGATGAGGAGCCTCCATATCGATCATCTAGCTCTAAGAGCAGATAATCTTTATTTTTTAGAGTATGCGCAGCCGCTAGACCTGATAGACCTCCACCAACTATGAGTGTTTCAGTTTGACACTTTTCACAAATTTTGAGGGATAGTGCATTTTTTATTAAATGACCTGATTCAGCCATTGAGGAAACCGAGATTGGGAAGGGTTTATTATTTAAAAAATCTATCTCGCAAGAATTTAGCCAAAAAGGTGCTGAAAGGCCTATTGCCGTTTTTTCTATAAATTTTCTTCGCTTCAATTAATTTCTGTTTATTAACCTTTCTTTTTCTAAGAAGTATTCTTGCTTCCCCATTGCCATCATCATTGACATGACATCATCATTCCACCATTGAGAGGCGAAGGTCTTGCGTGATTCTTTGAGTATACTAGCCAGTTGTTCACTTGAAAGTTTTTTTGATACTAAAACCCAGCCTATTTGGCCTAATGTGGGGATTTGCAAATGATAGGGTACGACTCCATAGTTTAATGAGCTAATTTGATCATGATAATTTTTAAATATCTTAGGTTGATTATAAATATCTCCAATTTGCGTTAAAAGGAAACCGCAGGAATTTAGTTTACTCATTAGTTTTTTAGAAAAATAGGGTTTCATAAGAGTCGATATTTCCAAACTTTCCATAAGGTTAAACAAATCTATTATGATAGCATCAAATTGGAGTGGCGTCTTTTCTATAAATGTGGTTATGTCTTGTTGGATGAGGGTTACAGAATCGAGATTCAAATCTTTCAGTTGATTATGGAGAAAATCTATGTCATAGGGAATCATATGGAGTGATTGGTAATGAAAATTAGAAGTTTTTAGTTGTTTGGCGATGACTCCATTATCTCCACCAATAATCAGAATCGAGGCATTCTCAGAAAGCACTTGCAATAAGGGATATAATGTCGCTTCCCCATACATTTTTTGATCTGGAGTGGCAGTGCTTAATTGACCGTTGTAATAAGTCCAAAGATCGTTTCTCCATTGAACTTGATCGATAGATCCTTTTCTAGTTTTTAAGGATAAAATGAGATTTTCTGTATATTTTTTTTGATGGGGGTAAAAGCTAAAAGGAATCATCCAAATAAGACTAGCATTAATAATAGGGAGTATTAGCCGTTTAATATTTAATTGAGTTCCAACAAGCATAGAGGTAATTGCAATTACATTGATCCATATCCATCCATGATCAGATATTCCGATCAAATATTTAGCTAAAGGATAGGAAAACAGAATAGTAGCTGTAGGCCATAGAGACATAAAAAATGAAAAGAGGTTATTTTTAAAGAGAGTAATGGGGGTAAATCGTAAAGCAACTGCTGAAGATAAAATAAAAAACCAAAAAGCAATTTGATTTGGAGTGTCAAACTCAAAAAAATGTGCAGATAACCGATGGTACCAACCGCCAGTCAGTCCGAGAAATAAAAAGAAGGTTAAATATGATTTTTTCAATCTTTTTCTTCTGATTTTTTTCTAATTTCAGACTCAAATCCTGAAGCGATAATTCCTGCGGGTAAGGCAAAAATTCCGACACCCAAAATTGCAATGAATGCACCTAAAATTCTTCCTAAGGCGGTGATTGGATATACATCTCCATAACCAACTGTAGTCAGTGTAGCAACACCCCACCACATAGTTGATGGAATACTACTGAATGCTTCAGGTTGTACTTCATGCTCTACATAATACATTAGGCTTGAGGCCAAAATAAGGACTAAGAAAACAATGGTAAGGGTGACTAAAAGCTCCTCTTTTCTCCTTTTTAAAACATTTGAAATCATCTGAAAAGCCGTAGAATATCTTCCCATTTTAAAGATTCGTATCAACCTAAATAGTCGAAGGAGACGTAATATACGTCCATCAATGTTCATAATGAAGGGCAAATACCAGGGTAAAATCGCTAATAAATCGATCAATCCAATCGGTGAAAAGATGAATTTAAGCCTGCCTTTTATCGGATGACTGTAATGGTTAAGTAAAGTACAAGTCCAAATACGTCCGAGATATTCCAAAGAAAAAACGACTACCGAAATAATCTCAAACCATTCAAAAAGATCAGAATACTTGATGTAGACATCATCTACTGTTTCCATGATTACAGCGAGCATATTTAAAACAATCATTACCATGATGAATGAATCAAATTGGTGACTGAAACGATTGTCACCATCATCTTTCTCAAGTATTTCGAATAAGCCTTTTCTTATTTTTTCCATTTTTATTATAATTATGATAAGCGATTATAAAATTCACATACATATCACTGTTACAACTACTAATCTCTAGATAGGCTTTTTTTTCTTCAGGAAAAGTGTGAAGCGCACAATGACTCTCTGCAAGTAACCAAAGGGCAGTGTATCCATGGGGTTCAAAGATATGGTCAATAAATTTGATTATAGTGAATCCTGAGCCAATAATCAGTCCTTCAATATCTGTTTTTAACTTATCATCTGAGGAGTAGTTCATCCAAGATGAGAAATTATCGATTTTTGCTTCCAATGAGATATGTTTTAAGTATATTTTTTGATTTGAAATTAATCTCTATGCTAAAATAATGCTTGTTCTTCATATGAAGGGTTAATATGTATATTTGTTGTGTATAAGATATTGTTATGAAGCGTCGAATTTTTCTTAAAAAGACAGGATTGGGACTGGCCAGTCTTTCGGGCTTAGATGTAGTATTCGCTTCAAGTATTCCTAAAGGTTATGTTCCATTGATAGGTTTGCAGGATCCTTTTAAAGAATTAAATAAGCACAAACAGATGATTGTGTTGAATGACCGTCCATTAAATATTGAAGCCCAGGCTCATTTATTGAATGATGAGGTGACGCCTGCAGAAAAAATGTTTGTGAGAAACAATGGGATTACGCCTGAGAATATAGACCCAAATGATTGGAAATTGGTTATAGACGGTGAATCGGCCATAAATGCGAGGTCATTTACGCTTGAGGAGTTAAAAACTAACTTCAATTCACATACTTATCAATTGGTTCTAGAATGTGGAGGTAACGGTCGTAGTGAGTTTAATCCACCTGCCAAAGGAAATCAATGGACTATAGGAGCTGTATCTTGTCCACGATGGACAGGTGTCAGGTTACGGGAAATATTGGAACGTGTAGGTATGAAGGAAGATGCCGTTTACTTGGCTTATCATTCTAGGGATCAGCACTTAAGTGGAGACTTCAAAAAAGAAGCGATTTCACGTGGGATTCCTATTTTAAAGGCTTTGATGGATGAAACGTTATTGGCTTATCATATGAATGGGGAAGATCTTCCTCTAATTCATGGTCAACCACTAAGGTTAGTAGTAGGCGGTTGGCCGGCCTCAGCATCCGGTAAATGGTTGGAGCGATTATCTATCAGAAATATCGTGCATGATGGAGCTAAAATGGGAGGTCAGTCTTACAGGGTACCATGTGAGACGGTTGCCCCAGGTACCGTTGTACCCGATGAGGACATGTGTATCATTGAATCCATGCCAGTCAAATCGTTATTAACTTATCCAAAAAGTGGCGCTATCTTAAAAAATCAGACGAATCTAGAAATCAAAGGACATGCTTGGGCAGGCGAATTAGTAGTTTCTGCGGTCTATTATTCTATTGATTTTGGTGCTAGGTGGCATGTTTGTCAGTTGTCTGCTCCAGTCAATCGTCTCGCTTGGCAGCACTTTAAGGCAGAAATTCAGTTTCCAAAAAAAGGTTATTATGAAGTATGGGTACGCGCCAGAGATCAAAATGGAGTGGATCAACCCATGATCTTACCTGGATGGAATCCCAAAGGGTATTTAAATAATGCATGTCATAGGATAGCGGTCAAAGTAGTATGAGGGGTGTTTTGATATCTTGGTCTTTACAATTCTTTTTGGCCCTTATTTTTGTTAATTGCGGCTCACCAAAAAATAATAATACCAAAGAAGAGCTCATAACGGATAATAAGATGCTTGGACTTATAGATGACACCGGAGTGTTACTTGTGCTTCAACATTGTAATTCATGTCATTCTACTCAATTTATTACTCAAAATCGCATGACAAAAGAAGGATGGAAAAGTACAATTCGATGGATGCAGTCCACTCAGAATTTATGGGATTTAGGTGAAGATGAAGAACTTATTTTGACATATTTATCTAAAAACTACGCTCCAAGTGCTATAGGACGAAGGCAAAGTCTAGTGATAAAGGATTGGTATACACTAAACAAAGAACATTAAATAACCCATTTCATATTATCAGTAAAGGTTTAAAACTGGGGAAATAATATGTTACATAAAAAGCTTACTTCTTTATGAAGTAAGTTTTTTATGGGTTAGAAAAAATTAAGTTAGATCAAAACGGTCAAGATTCATAACCTTGCTCCAAACTGCTACAAAGTTTTCGATGAATTGCTTCTGAGCGTCTTTGCAGGCATAAACCTCTGCAATAGCACGCAATTGAGAGTTAGAACCGAAAGCAAGATCAACTGAAGTGGCGGTCCATCTAATGTCTCCCGTCTCACGATCACGCCCCTCGAAAATGCTCTCGGATACATTGGACTTACCCCATTGAGTGCTCATGTCAAGCAAATTAATAAAGAAATCATTGCTCAAAGTTTCTGGATTTTTAGTGAACACTCCGTGAGGTTCTTTCCCCACATTGGTATTGAGCACCCGCATACCTCCAATTAATACTGTCATTTCGGGAGCGGTTAGAGTTAGTAAATGAGCCTTATCTAGAAGAAGCTCTTCAGGAGCACGATCATTTCCTCTTTTATTAAAGTTTCGGAAGCCATCAGACTTCGGTTCTAAAACAGCAAAGGATTCAATATCAGTTTGATCTTGCAGAGCATCAGTGCGTCCCGGAGTAAAGGGAACTGTAATCTTTTCTCCTGCTTTTAAAGCGGCAGCTTCAATACCAGCGGCACCACCCAACACAATTATGTCGGCTAATGATATTTTTTTGTTACCAACTTGCTTTTTGTTAAATGCCTCTTGAATTTCAGAGAGGATTTTAATGACCTCTTTCAATTCCTTTGGCTGATTTACTTCCCAAGTATTTTGAGGCGCTAAAACAATGCGCCCGCCATTCGCACCGCCACGTTTATCTGAATTACGGAAGGTAACAGCTGATCCCCAGGCAGTAGCTACAAGTTGAGAAATTGTTAAATTACTATCGATCAACGTATCTTTAAGATGAGTAATGTCTTCCGCATTAATTAATTCATGATCTAATTTAGGAACAGGATCTTGCCATATTAAGGTTTCCGAAGGCACTTCTTTTCCTAAATAACAATTGATGGGTCCCATATCTCGATGTGTAAGCTTAAACCAAGCGCGCGCAAAGGCATCTGCAAATTCTGCAGGATTTTTATGAAATCTTTTGGAAATTGGAGCGTAAAGAGGATCCATAACCATGGCTAAGTCTGTAGTTGCCATCATAGGTGCATGACGTTTAGTCGGATCATGAGCATCAGGAACTGAATCTGAGGCAGCTCCGCCTTTGGGTGCCCATTGTTGAGCACCGGCGGGACTTTTGGTGAGTTCCCATTCATAACCAAAAAGGGTATCCCAATAGCTGTTGTCCCATTGGGTAGGCGTGGGCGTCCAAGCCCCTTCCAAACCACTGGTGATCGTATGGACTCCTACACCAGTTCCAAAACTGTTTTTCCAACCAAGTCCTTGTTCCTCAATGCTTGCACCTTCAGGCTCTGGCCCAACATGGTCAGGGTTTCCTGCACCATGTGTTTTACCAAAAGTATGTCCACCTGCAATGAGGGCTACTGTTTCCTCATCATTCATGGCCATACGACCAAAAGTTTCGCGAATGTCTCTTGCTGAGGCCAGTGGATCGGGTGTTCCATTGGGGCCTTCTGGATTTACGTAAATTAGGCCCATTTGGACGGCACCTAAAGGGTTATCTAATTCTCTCTCACCCTTGTAGCGTTCATCACCAAGCCATTCCGTCTCAGGTCCCCAAAATACGTCACCTTCAGGTTCCCAAATATCTACTCGTCCTCCGCCGAAACCAAAAGTCTTAAACCCCATGGATTCTAAAGCGCAGTTGCCAGTGAGAATCATCAGATCTGCCCAAGATATTTTGCGCCCATATTTTTGTTTGATAGGCCAAAGTAAGCGACGTGCCTTATCAAGATTACCATTGTCTGGCCAACTGTTGAGAGGAGCGAATCGCAAAGTACCAGCACCCGCACCTCCGCGACCATCCCCTATGCGATACGTACCAGCACTGTGCCAAGCCATACGAATAAAAAATGGACCATAATGTCCATAGTCAGCTGGCCACCATTCCTGTGAATCAGTCATCAAGGCGTAGAGATCTTTTTTAAGAGCATCAAGATCAAGACTTTTGAATGCTTCGGCATAATTAAAGGCATTACCCATAGGATTAGCCTGGGGAGTATTTTGGTGTAAAATTTTGAGATTTAGTTGATTGGGCCACCAATCTGCATTGGAGAGGGCTCCAGCAGCCGTGTGTCTTTGAGCTGCGGGTGCAAATGGGCATTCGCTTTCTCCAAGACTCACTTGTCCATTGAAAATATCAGGATGTGAATTGTTTTCCATAAATGATTGCATAGATGTTTTAAGTATAATTATTCTTGTTATTGGCTTTGCTCAAAATTAAAGCAATTTTCCATAAAAATTGATCTTAGAAATAAACGATTAAAATGAATGGCCAATTTAATCTTTCAAAAAAAATTAAGTTGGCAGTATTTATTCCACACTACGACAAATATAATCTTGAAATTTTATCTAAAAAAACTATATTATTGATAAATATATCTATATTATAGATATGTAATACGTTTAATCTTATGAATATTCAACAATTTAATTATATCCTCGCTTTAGTAAAGTTAAAGCATTTTGAAGCAGCAGCAGATGCTTGTTTTGTTGCCCAATCTACCCTAAGTACCATGATCAATAAGTTCGAAGATGAGATTGGCATTAAAATATTTAATAGAAAAACCAAGCCGGTTTCCATTACTGTGGAAGGTGTTCAAATTATCAATCGTTTGCGTATCATTCAAAAAGAAATGGATGCACTGCAGAATGTAATTCAGGAACTGAAAGGTGAAATGATAGGGGAATTACGCATTGGTATCATACCAACAACTGCATCTGACTTATTGCCTTTATTTTTATCAAAATTTGCCAGTGACTTTCCTGAAATTAAAATGATTGTACAAGAATTGACGACATTTGACATCCAGAAAGCTCTTAAAAACAGAACGCTAGACGTAGGTATTCTGGCTCTTCCATTGAATGATGATGAGTTGATTGAATTTGATTTATTCTCAGAACCTTTTTTATTTTATGATTGTAGTACTTCAAAGATAAAATCTGCTATTTCTATTCAAGAATTAGACTATTCAAAACTGTGGTTGTTAGAGGAAGGGCATTGCTTACGAACACAAGTGCAAAATATATGCGAATTGTCAGACAAAAGCCAAGAGAAGAATGCAAATATTGAATTTAAGGCAGGTTCTTTGGATAGTTTATTGCGTTTCACTAGGGCGAGTAAAGGGGTAACGATATTACCCTATTTGGCTTCACTTTCTTTATCAAAATCAGAACAAAAAAAACTGGTACCCTTTAAATTACCCACACCTGTCAGATCAATTGGATTAGTTACACACAAATATTTTGTCAAAACAAAACTATTGAATCAATTGCAAGTAACTATCCGGCAAGTTGTCGCGCCTCTCATTCCACATAATCCCTCAACTAAGCAATTTAAACCCTTATAGTTATTTTAAAGATATATAATTGCCTAATGAGATCCTACTTTGGCTCCTTTCTTTAAATTTAAAAGCTGCAAGCTCCTTTTGTCCATGAGGGTACACCAGATGCTCGGGCCATACATTCATTACCATAAGTTTCTTGGTTGCAACCGCAAACAGGTTGATACTCTTTTGTGCATGGGATATCTTTTGGGGACATTACAATGCAGTTATCTTCTTGATCATCTTTTTCAATATCTTTGCATGAAATCCATAAAATTATTGCCAATAAAAAGGGTATGCTAAAATGTTTTTTTGAGGTAAAAAATTACAAGTTCATTACACATATTTTTTTTTAATAAAATTAGTCTTATTTTAATTTTTTGAGGGAATAAAAATAGCGCTGGATACTAACCATGAAAATAGGATACAAGCGGGCATAAGACGTATTTAAGATATTAGTGCCAACCGATAGGTCAATTCTGAGGTTAGAAGAAATAACTTTTTGTATACCTGGATGAATTTCAATGTAATGCCCTTTGGTAAGTCCGTCAGTTTGAACTTCCAAACTGGATCCATCTTGAGAAACTACAGCAGTTTCGTATGATTTTCCATTGAATTCTAAGTATATATTCCAATTTGCTTGTTCATAATTGCTATATTTTTTTGGATAAAGTAAATAACCAAAAGATAAATTGTATTCAATGGATCTTCCGTATTCAATAGTTGTATTTATTGTAGAGTTACTTCCAGAAAATAATGGTTTGTCTTCGCTGTATTCACCGGGTATAGTAAAACCTGTTGTCATTGAAACAGCAAATTTTTTTTTGAGATAGGTAGCAATAAGACCTCCTCCAAAACCTCTTGTATCATCAAGAAGGTTAGGTTCAGCTTCATCATGAGCATTTGAGACATTCGACCATTGACCAAAAACAGCCACTCGCAAATGTTCATTTGCGTCATCAAATGTTAAAAATCTATATTTTGCGTAGAGATGAAATCCATTAAGTCTCAATGGATATGTTATCCCTTTTTGTGATTGTTGAGGATAATAAATAGTTTGACTTCCAATATGTTTGTGCGTGATTAAATCATCAGGTAATTTTGCTCCATGATGGTTAGAAAAAGAAGTAGATAAATAGAGTGAAAGTTTGGATGTTACGCCGTACATCCATCTAAGGGCAAACATATCCCGTCGAACGCTTATCTCGTTAAATGAGTTGCCAAATAATCGGATGCCCAGAACTCCTTTTGGAATATTGCTTGCAGATTCATTATGAATAAATAATTCTTGAGCCTCTGAAAGATGCAGGCCATAAGAAATGAAAATGATCCCAAAGATAATTCTCATAAAGTCACAAAATATCCTCCATTTTGATCACATACCTTTTTTTTAGCCTCCGAAAGTTGAGTTTTCCATTTTTTCATTTCACTTCGAGAAAGGAAATTTGTGCCAATAAATTTCAAGTTTATTTTTCCCTCCAATTTTGGTTGCTGTATATTTAAAAACTGAAAGGTATCATAAGCATACTTCCAGCAACTAGTGGAACTAATTGATTTCCCATTAAAATCAAACCACGCATTTAAATAAGCTACTGAAAATCCAGCGTCGACCACTGCCTGTGCGATTTTATCGAAAGATATATATTTGTCTTCACTGAAGAATATATCACATTGATTACTATTTAAATCCATCACGACCCGATCGACAAAATCTAACTTAACTAAACTCATTTCTACTGATCTTGAGCACATCGAACAAGTAAGTCCGTTGATACCAATTCTTGCCGACTTAAATTGGCACTGAGCAATCCAAGGTAGGAAGATCACCAAGTAAAAAATTATATTTCGAAGAATGTATTTTTTCATGACTTTCAGCGTGAAATTAATAGGGGATTAATAAATACTCAAGCAATATTCAGGATATCAACACTTTTTTTTAAGTAGGAAAATTTAAGTAGTTTTAAAAGTTCTAAAAGTAAAACCTATATTATGTTAAAAAAGTTAACATATATTTCGGCAGCATTGTTTAAATCAATGACTATGTTGTCTGTTCTTTTTAAAATGTTGCACCTTCAAGGAGCTACATTTTTGCTAACAGGAGGTCTGATGGGGTTAGCCTTGATTTTCATTCCAGCTTTCACGCTGCACAAATATTACAGTTGAGTATAAAGGTTAGTCGAGGAAATCCTTCTTTCAAAAAAAACCCATCTTCAGAGCTAATATAGGTACTTTTTGGGACAAAAAAAAATGTCGGTAGAAGATCGGTAGAAGATTTTTTTGGTACAAAATGTTACACCAAAACCTCCTCAAATTACCCCATTTTTAGTGCTATAATATGTCACCCTTTTCCCTCTTTTTTCTAGACCTCCTCCTCATTGATCTGGTTTTTAAAAGTAAAGGAATTCATTTTCATTTTTCATAACATAGATCTATGTATAGTCTTGATTAGCAGTCGTAAATTGGAGGAGTTTGAGGCTTATTTTGAGGTGTTAGAAAGGGAAGTATTTCATGAGGTATTAAGGTGAGGGTAATTCTGGCATTAAAAAGTTAACCTCAAAGATTCTCCGTTATCAAAAACAGATCAATGAAATCAAGATAGAAATGGGATATCAAGAGGATAAGATCCTCAAGTCCGAAAAAAGAAAATGAACAATTCTCTAGAAGTAGCTACTGGAATAACTATAAATGGCTAGAAAATCTTCTAAAAAGTTTGATGTATTTTGTAATATGGTTTATCGTAAGTTAATTTTTACAGGTGGTCTTGGTAAATGTGTAAATAACAAAATAAGAAAAGCCGCTGGAATCAAGCTTTTAACCGATGTCGAAAATTATAAGGATCAGATCTTTTCAGAATTGCCAAAAGTCAAATTAATGGTTAACTCTTGAGACTTTTCAATGGAAATTAAAAATAAAAAATTCGATATTATTAAAAAATAAATTTTGGTTGTAGAAGTATTTACTACTATATCCTGAAAAGTGTTATCTCTAGAATTTTGTGTCAACTCCTTGAAAATCTCTTATCTAAACATGAACTACAAATAGTATTAATTCAAGAAATAGAGAAATTTATCAATTAATTGAAATATGAAAAAAATAATTTTTTTACTTCTCGGCTTTGTGTACCTCAACTTAGTAAACGCACAAGATAAACCATATTTAATAAGGCTGCATTACGGCGAAGTTGAGGGAGATATTGAGGCTTTTATAAAAGCAAGCCAAGAGTTTTACAAGAAGTTGGCAAAATTAGCGGTCGAAGAGGGTAAATGGGATGGTTGGCAAATGTGGCAGTCACAGAACCATAAAAATCAATTTATGTTTATCCACCACTATAAAAATCCCAAGCAATTTGAGAGTTGGAATTCTTCTGATTGGTTAAGTGAATCAAGCCAAAAAAAAGTGAAAGTCAAATATCCCGATCATTCGAATTATAAAATAAAATTTCCAAGAGGATATGAATTATTTCAAATCACATCTACTGTATTGAGCGGAACCCAATCAGATTACTATGTAATTAATAAGTACAGTACATCTGATCCTGTAGTTTTCATTAAAAATCATGACTTGTGGGGTGATATGATGGTAAAACCTAAACTTGAGCAGAATCCAGGAATGAATTTTGCTGCTGGAATCAAGCTATTGTATGATGGCACAAATGAAGTTAATTACAATGGCATTTCATTTGACGGTTTTTCATCGCTTGCCACTTTAATTGAAAATCAAGCCTACTTCAAAGAAAAATGGGATAATCCAAATGGAGAGTTACAAAAATTCATGAAAGCTGCCGACCAAGCTAGCTTATCTAATTTTGCTGAAAACAAAAAATCTTCATTTTGGAAAGTTCTTGGTTCAACTTGGGACTAAAGTTTTAGTTTACGATAAAAAAGTATAAAAGATTATCCATTAAAAGTTTCAGTCAAGATTGTTGAATAAAATTTGTGTATTGACTCCTTGGGTGTGGTGACTCTAGGAGTTTTTTTATCATCATTGAATATAAACACCATCTGCTAGAAATGAAAAAGTTACTTTAGGTTCTTTGATCGCTAAAATTTCGTTTTGTGATCGCCCATCATCCTCTGCGTAATGCCTTAAAGTTTCAACAGTCAACGTATCGACAGATAGTTTTCCGTTTACAATTGTAGACTTCCCCTCCAATCCAGATGTTGGAACAAAAAAGCCATAATCTTTAAATTTTACAAAGAGCGAATTCCCATCAATATCCATATTGATCCAACATCCCTTTTTTGCACATGATGAAATAATTTTCCCTTTTATTTGAATTGGATTGGCAGCATCATCAAAAACGTCAATCTTATCTAATTTTTGTTCATCAAGAATTTGAATTTCAAATTGCTCCCCAAAAAATTTTGAGTCTCCTTGTTGTGCATAGGTGTATAAAGTGAAAAACAAAACTGAACACAGCACAATTATTTTATTTATCATCTTAAATTTTTTTTCTAAATTAAAAAAGAAAATTACTATTGGTAATAGCTAGAAATAGTCATTTTCAAAAGTTCAACCTCCACAAGCCTCACACTCAGGATTGTCAATGTCGCAGCTCCCTCCTGCTTTCGCATTCTTGATTTTGTCGCAGCTCAGATCCATGACACAAAATTAATTTGGACTTGAGCAATACCTTCGGATGAGAAGAATTCACTAAGGATGGAGAAGTTTTATTAGCTTTAACTAACCAAAACCAACCATCATGAATCACTTCAAGAATATACTGCTATATAGTTTTATTTGTTCAATTGTATTGTTTACCAATTGTGGTGAAGATGAGGAAGAGCAAGTAGAAGAGCAAGTAGAAGAACTAGAGACAACTCCTATTACAACAGGACTATCAGAAAATCAAGATTTATTAATAGGTAGTTGGGTCCTTGTAGAGGACTGCTTTACAAACTCTGACATTACCGGAAATATATTTTGCATGGTTCATGTCAACAATGATACGTACAAACCAATCGAAGCAGGGTCGGGATTAGTAAACGAGGTATATCCTATGGGTTATGAATTTGTATATAGTTTTCCTTCTGATAATTCCTTTAGATTAATTAATACCGTTGGAATTGGATATTCTGAAGGACATTGGTCTTTTGATGAATTTGATTCGCTCGGAATGACTTTAAATATACAAGAACATAGAATTGAAAAAGCCGATACTGGTGAGCCAGATACCCTAAATTACACGTTTGAGGTCACATCAATAAGCAATAAGCGAATGTCCGCAATAAAGACAAAGCCAGCATTTGGTTGGACAGAAACTGGAATCCAATATATTACACATTATGACATATTAGATATGAAATTTATTAAGCAATAATTTGTTTCAACTATGAAATACTTAAAATAGCTACTCTTCCTAAGTATTTTTGTTCACTAAGGATGTAAAAAATTTAGTGTTTTTAATAAAAAAAACCAACTATGATTAACCATTTCAAACACCTTTTCTTTTTAAGTTCTCTTTGTTCATGTATTGTGCTCCACTCCTGCATATGGGGTGAGAGTAGTGGATGTGAAAAAAAAAATATTTTTGGTATATGTAAAAAGGGTGAACCGTGTACTGATTGTGGTACAGTCCTTTTGGCAGGATATATATCAGAAAGAGAAGCTGCAGGAGATCCTGTGACTTGCAGTAGTGTGAAACCTGAATGGAGTTCTGATGTTTATGCTGTAATACGAGACTGTAACAATAACCTTGTAACACTTTGTGGAACAGGTGATGGGAATGAGACTTTAACAATAAATCCGAGTGATTTGTTGGAGGCTGGTGAATATTGCTCCTAAAGAGTTACTTCTCACCCTTAAAATCATTTCCTCCAACATAGTCTTTGGCATCGAGGTAAGTTTAATAAAACACCTTTCTCTTTCTTGATTTTCTACCCCTAGATTCTCCTGTCAAAGCCTTTGGAGCAATACCTTCGGATGAGAATAATTAACTAAGGGTGGATAATTTTTGTTAGCTTTGATATGTCTATGAAACACTTCAAAACACCTCCTCTTCTTAAGTATTCTTTGTTCAATTGCATTGTTCACCAATTGTGGTGAAGATGAGGATACCAACTATAATTTAACCGTAGAGGTTTCCCCTACCGAGGGAGGTACGGTATCTTATCAAAATGGTCCTTTTCAAAGAGGAACCAAAGTTACCTTGACAGCTTCTGCTAATGCAAACTTTGTTTTTAAGGAATGGACAGGTGCCTTTAATGGTACAATTAATCCCATTGAGTTGATAATGAATGCAAATAATACTGTTACTGCGGTATTTGAATATCTAGACCTAGATAATGATGGAGTTCAAGACAATGTAGATAATTGCTTGGACACACCAACAGGTGAGACAGTAGATGCTAATGGTTGCTCTGATTCACAGAAGGATACTGATGGTGATGGAGTTGACGATAATAGAGACTATTGTCCAGATACCCCGAGTGGTGAAACTGTAGATGGCAGTGGTTGTGCTCTTTCGCAAAAAGATGTGGATGGAGATGGAGTTTATGATGACATAGACGCTTGTGTAAATACTCTGGCAGGTGCAACAGTAGATGCAAATGGATGTGCGGATACCGATCAGGATGGAATTCTCAATAATTTAGATACTTGTGCAGACACTCCTACTGGTGAAACAGTAGATGTTAACGGTTGCGCTGATTCACAGAAAGACACTGATGGAGATGGAGTTACTGATGACATAGATCTTTGTGAAAATTCAAATTTAGTAGTAGAAATAAATAATTCTGGATGTTATGTTGAAGCACTATATATAGATTCAAACGGTGTAACAATAAAAGCTAATGAGAAAGCAGTAGCAGGGAAAAAGTATAAATTTAATGATACAATTTACTTAGTAGTAGATGATGATTTATTCTGGAATTTTGCACTAAGGGGTGGGGAAGAATTGGAACAATTAATAGTGACTACTCTTGTCACCGATATGTCACGAACGAATACGCAAGGGACCATGCTTGATGTTGGGGCAGGCTCTTGGAAAAATCATTGGAATGATCCTCAATTAAAAACTTGGGATGTAAGTAATGTAACAAAAATGACAGGTCTTTTTCGCATGGCTACATCTTTTAATCAGGATATCAGTAATTGGGATGTGAGTAGCGTTTCGGATCCTGATGATATGTTTGATATGTTTTGGGGGGCTTCATCTTTTAATCAAGATATAGGTTCTTGGGACGTTAGTAATGTAAAAAATATGGCTCGAATGTTTCATAGGGCACACTCTTTTAACCAAGATATAAGTGGATGGGATGTAGGTAATGTCGAAAGAATGTATATGATGTTTTCAGGCTGGGATGGGGATTTTCCTTCTCCTCCATCACAATTTAATCAAGATATAAGTTCTTGGGATGTTAGCAATGTCATAGCCATGAGCAGTATGTTTTATATGAATGACTCTATCAATCAAGACCTTAGTTCTTGGGATGTAAGTAATGTTACCAATTGTGGTGGTTTCAGCCTTAAAACCCCTAATTGGACTTTACCCAAACCTAACTTCACCAACTGCGTGGATTAGTAATTTCAAGTTTTAAAAATTCCTTCTTGTCGCCTTCTTCTTTTTCTTTTCCTTTTTCTCTTCAGGAGCTAATCTTTTTATAACATCCATCGCTTGTTTTAAGAATGGAATACCACCAACCTTGGTTAATGCTTGAGTATAATTTATAGAGCTCATGTAAGCCTCTATAAAGCATTCTCTTTCTCACTAAATAAGAATTTAATTCCATACTGATACGTCTTCACAATAGCTTTAAAGCTTATCTGTAGAGAGGTTGTATTAGCCCTTCTAAGCTACTCATTTAAGGATCAAACAAGAACTACTAACTAGCTACTCCTCTTTTTGGATTTGCCTTGGTTGGGGTACTCAAATAGAATGTATTATTTATTTTATTTTTTGTCAATATGCTTCACCTTTTTTTAGTTATAAAAAATTATTTAGCGGTTATAAAATATCTCAAAAATCTTCTACCAATTTTCTACGGATCGGTAGAATATCGGTAGAAAGAGGTGTTATGATATATTACATTGAAGTCAATAAATGTAACTAATCATTGAAATTTCAATATAAAAGGGGATTTTTTTTTGTTATAATATTATAACTTGTGTATTAGCTAATTAAGTCTAAGTAATTTCTATTAAGGGAGTAGTAAAAAGAAAAGTAAACAATTTTCTGGATCAAAACATGGCAAGAGCTATTGCCATACTTTTAAATTTGCGTCCTTGCAGAGCAATTTAATGTATTAAAGACTGTTTCAAATCACTCATTTACATAGAAAATATTGGGTAAATCACTATCTTTTATAAGTGTAAACTTTTAGCTTCTCTAGGGAAATACTTTTTTGATTCAAATTATAAGGTATGAAATTATATGACTTGCTGGTCTCATTTAATAACAGTTTTTGATATTTCTAGAGTTTATTTGATCTAATATTCAATAAAATATCATGAAATTTAAATGTTTATAGGTCTAAGGACCAGACGGAGCACCTTTACAATAACCGGGTGATCCTACTAATAATAATCAAACTGGTTATTTGGCGAAGTCCTTTAATTTTATACCAAAAAATTGCCTGGGCCATCGGAAAAGGGAAATATTCTATATCATAGAAAACAAACAAAAGGTACTTTCACATAAGTTAGATTTGCGTTGAAAAATGTTAAACGTCAATTAAATCTTGAAATAATTAATGTAACTAAAATGAATATTGCTTTTTGAGTTCATTTTATTTTTGTTTTTTTGTTTGATATGACAGAAAAAGAACGATTTTTTTTTAATGCCATAAGATTAGGTGATTTGGCTATTGTGGAAAAGGAACTTGCCGACAAACCGAATTTGATAGATGTCATAGACGACAGAGGCTCTAGCCCTCTGATATTGGCCTCCTATTATGATCACATAGATTTGACTCAGTTCTTGATTCAAGCAGGGGCCCCCGTAAATTTCAAAGATGCTTCGGGTAATACCGCCTTAATGGGAGTATGTTTTAAGGGAGTTGTGGAATTGGCTGAATTATTGATCAAAGAGGGAGCAGATGTAAATATTACTAATGTCATGGGTACTTCTGCACTCATATTTGCAGCCATGTTCAACAGAAAAGATATGATTGAACTTTTATTAGAAAATAAAGCTGATAAAACCATTCAAGATGCCAAAGGTTTGACCGCTCTAGGTCATGCTGAAATGAAAAAAGCTTCAGAAATAATTAAATTACTGCAGGATTGAATCCCGACAGCAGCGTGTATATTTTCTCTTTTATCTTTTTTAATCTAAAAAGACTTCAAACAGAGATTTACTTCAACGCAATTTTTGTTCTAGTTTAGATGACGAAGTGAAATTTTTATACGATTTATTTATACATACATATTTTGGCTTGTTGAGGTTTGTCTCTCCCTTCAATGATAGGGCTGCTGCATTTCTAAAAGGCCGAAAGTATTTTTTTTGGCTCGAAATTCCAGAAAAAAAACCTACAATTACAAGATATTGGTTTCATGTGGCATCACTGGGTGAGTTTGAGCAATGCCGACCCGTGATCGAGTCGCTCAAAAAAGAGCAGATTCACATGGAAATTATATTGACTTTTTTTTCACCTTCAGGATATGAAGTTCAAAAAAATTATGCTCAGGCTGATTGGGTTGGTTATATACCTAAAGATAATTACAGTTTGGCTCTACAATTTATTCAACAAATAAACCCGGATAGGGTGATTTTTGTAAAGTATGAATTTTGGCTCAATCATCTTCAGGCTTGCTTTGATCTCCAAATACCAGTAGTTTTTTTTTCAGTTATTTTTAGGACTAATCATATATATTTTGGGATTGCTCGTGTGTTGTATGAAAAGTATTTTAGGTCGGTCTCAAAATTTTTTGTTCAAGATCAGAAATCTGCTGATTTATTACAAGAATTAGGGGTGAGGCATGTGGTGGTGGTTGGAGATACTCGTTTTGATCGAGTTGTTTCGATTGCTGAACAAGCCGTGTCTCAGCCCTTGATCGAACGCTTTATCCAGCAAGATAAGGTATGGGTGATGGGTAGTATCTGGCCGGCTGATATAGATATTTTACGGCCGTACATTTTGAAAGAATCCTCCAAGCATACTCAATTTATCCTGGCGCCACATAATACAAGCCGTGATAGCATTGATTATTTTAAAAAGTGCTTCCCAGAGGCGCTTTGCTATTCACAGATTTTGGAGAATACTGATTTGAAGGAAGTGAGTATACTGATTTTAGATTCTGTAGGGCTTTTGTCAACCACTTATAAGTATGCTACCTATGCGTATATAGGTGGGGCATTTGGGGCAGGTTTACATAATACAATAGAGGCTGCGGTTTATGGGATTCCTATTTTTTTTGGGCGTAGTCCAAAAAATCTTAAATTTAAAGAATGTCAAGATTTAATAGTTGAGGGTGCAGCTTTTGAGTTTAGTAATTTATCTGATTTTATGTCTTGTCTAGAACCGCTCAATTCGGATCATTCAAATTATCAAAAAGCGGCCGATGCGGCATTTGCTTTTACTCGTTCCCGGCAGGGCGCAACAAAGCGTATTGTTACTTATTTAACGAAAAGATCTTAAGTGGAGGGAGTAATTATTAAATCAACAGGTTCTTGGTATTCTGTTCGCTTACTGGATGGAAAAGAGGTGAAAGCCCGATTACCAGGAAGATTCAAACTCGAAAATAAAAAAAAATCGAATCCTATTGCGGTCGGTGATAAGGTTGAATTGCTTCCTGAGGCTGAAAATTTTGTAATTCAATTAATAGTACCAAGAAAAAACTACATCGTTAGAAAATCACCAAAAAATAAGTATACCGCACACATGATCGCTGCCAATATTGATCAGGCTATTTTAATTGCATCTTACAAAAGGCCTAGGACCAGTTTGGGTTTTATTGATCGTTTTTTTGTGACGTTAGAGGCTTTTCGAATTCCTGGCTACTTATTAATAAATAAGTCTGATTTATATTTAAAAGAAGATCAAGTAGGTTTGGAAGGTATTATTAACTTATATGAATCCATAGGTTATCAAACTAAGATGACTTCTTTATTACAGGGTATACCTAATGAAGTTCATGCTTGGCTTCGAGCCAAAACAACATTGTTATCCGGTCATTCTGGGTCAGGTAAATCAACTTTAATCAATTTATTGCAATCAAATGCCAACCAACAAATAGGGAAAATTTCAGATTTTGCAAATAAAGGCGTACATACCACGACTTTTGCTGAAATGTTTTCACTTGATGTCGATACGCATGTAATTGATACTCCGGGAATAAAGGAATTGGGACTGGCAGAAATTAAGGGTAAGGAATTATCTCATTATTTTCCTGAAATGAGGGAGCTAATGGGTCAATGTAAATATAATAATTGTCTGCATTTAGATGAGCCCTCATGTGCAGTACATAAGGCCGTAAAGTCAAATAACATCGCTTTAAGCAGATTTGAAAGCTATTTGAGTATGATGCAAGAAAATGATAATAGGAGATGATTGCTGAAATAGAATGCTTAATTATCTATTTTAATGATTGTACAAAGAATTGAATTGAGATTTTTTTTAATACTTTGATCGTATTATAATCCATGCACAGCTGTCATTTTTATTAATTCAATATTACACTATCTAAATAGTGTTGTTTAGGTAATTCATGAAAACTTTAAAAAAAGTTTTTGACAATTATTGAGAAGCGGAAAGATAATAGCATCAATGTCACGATGGTTCTAGCTCAGGTCATTGTGATTGATTAATGTTAGCTCGAACTTTTTTGAGGAAAAAAATGATTCGAATGATCTATGTATTTCTTTTCAAGCCTTTTTAAAAGCTAGTGCTATTTGTATCAAAACCATCTACCTGTTAAAGATTAAAAAATATTTGTTTTTTGATTAACCAATATACCTGTTTGTGGAGGATATGGTTACTAATTTAAATTGTTTGTCCTCTGATATAATTGCAACCTTACAATAGTTATTCCCATATTAATCTATTTCTGTAATTATTAAATGAAGGCTTTTTCGCGCAAAATGCTTTTCTTAACATTTAGTATATGACTTTTTTTATTTTCAATAATGCGTTGTTTATTTGTTTTTCATTTTCCAATTTATGAATGTCCTCAAAGTTTTTCTTCTTACCATTTCTTTTAATACAACATTTCAAGCTATTGGTCAGCAGAGTATATTTAATCATCCTCAAGCTATGGAGTTAGTGGGCAAAGGGACTGAAAGTATTTATAAACTCAAAATAGATTCGGCCATGTTTTATATTCGGGAGCTGCAAGAATTACTTCCTAATCATCCCGTAATTCCATCAATGGAGGCTTTTTTAATTCAATGGGAAAACATACCCATTATAGAGGGGCAAATATTTGTTCGGCTCGAGGCAAAGCTTAGAGAAGCTGTTGCAGCAGCCGAAAATTTTAATCCTTCAGATCCTCACGATGAAGATGCTGTTTTTTTTGAATTGGCGACTAGAGGGCTGCTGGCGGAATATTATGCTGAAAACAATGACTATTTCGAAGCTATTTCTGAAGCTAATAAAATGTACAGTTTAATAAAAATAGGGTTTGATTTAGTAAACGATAATCCAGAGTTTTTATTTACTACCGGTTTGTATAATTACTTTAGAATAATGTATCTCCACAGACACCCTATTTTTACTCCAATAGCATTTTTTTTTAAAAAAGGGGATAAAGAGTTGGGTCTTGAGCAGATTTTAATGTCTACCGAAAAAGCTGTAATATCTCAGATCGAAGCCTCTATTTATCTTTCCTACATTTATCTGCGTTATGAGCAAACTCCTGAAATGGCATTTGTTTTGCTTGAAGGTTTGATTAAAAGATATCCATCCAATTACTATATTATTTCTAAATTCTTGGAATCTACTTATGCTACGCATAAATATGACAAAATAATGCTTTGGATGGTCGATGAACTGATGAATGCAGATCGGTTATATTATAAAATGGTCGGGCATATTTTTAAAGCGGTACATCTTGAATTTGTTGAAAAAAAGTCAAAAGAGGCCTATCTTTTTTATGGAATGGGCGTAGGTTTTGGCAGTGAATTGTCAAATTATGGTGAATATTTTAAAAGTATCGCTTATTTGGGACTTGGTCGACTCAGTCAGCAATTTGGTAATTTTAATACAGCTAAATCCTATTTTAATTTGTGCTTGAATTATGCAGAGACTAAGGATATTGAAAAGGCAGCCTATTTGGGTTTAAATCATCAAAATACCGATTGATTTTTGGTCAAGTTGAAGAATTTTGTAAAAAAAGAAGAGTTAAGTTTATAAGTTTTGCTTAGGAAATTACAAATGGGGCCTATGCCAAAACCTTGTTAATGACATGATGACATTTGATTTTGATCCTTAGCATTATCGTTTTACAATTACGTCTTGTTTGGTATATCAGTTTTTAGATTTATGCTAGTGGTGAATCCAATTAAATCCTTTTAGGGTCAAACAAAAGCTTTTAATTTGTCCGATGCCTAGTGATTTTGTGAACTATTTTGGAAGGAATAAATTGGGTTGAGAGGAGTTGCGAATTGTTATTGTTGGACGTCAAATAATGTACCATCAAAGATAATTTTAAATACTTACATTTGACCGGAGCAATTCAGAGTTTCATATAATTACGAAAATCAAATTAGTTTAAGTATTGCTAGAGATTATGATACTGGAATTGTTGAAAAAATATTTGATGTTATTGGGATATGTCAAAGAACAAATTTTGATATTTAATAATCACTTAATTGAAATGAATGTCAATTAAGCCGAGGACATTAAACAAGTCACTCGCCTGGTTGAACGTAGTCTTTTCTCGGTGGGGAAAAAGTATCTATTACAGAACATTGTGTCAATGCTTTCCCGGAGTGTAGCTCATTGGAATCGATGACCACGAGTTCGCCAGCATTCAACACTTTTGTTAAACCGCCAATAATTAATTTTAATTTACCGGAAATTACGTGTGAGGTTTGAGTATTTATATGTTTGTGTAATGGCAATATGGAATTTTTATCTATTTCCCAAAATGCGATTGTTAAGTCACGTGTATGTACCATACGACCTCTAAATCCATCCATGGGAGTAAAAACTTCTATTTTTTCAATGTTATAGATTTTCATTTTCTATGTAACCTCTTTTTTTCAATAAGACATACATTTCATAGCAGACCCAAGCATCTGTAGCGGCATATTGTTGTTGACTACGAGTAAGTTCGGCGTTTTCCCAATTTGAAACTTGTTGATTTTTTGAAACCCGTTTTTCAAGAATTATAGCGACCAGATTTCTAATTCCAATTTTTTTAACTCCTAGCGTTGGCATCAGATCATTTAGGTCAATGCAGTTATTTTGAGTAAAAGTTCGTATTCGTTTAAGTTCCACAATATCAGCGCGCATGCCTACTCCAATTTTTGTAATTTTATCAGATTCAAAAAGCGTAATAAGGTCATCATGAAGGCCTATTTTATTTATTCGGAATAAAAAGACCTCTGTAGCTGTACTCAATTGAATCAACGCTGTTGGATGGTATTGACCTTTTTTGAAAGTAGGTTTTTTTTCTGTATCAAAGCCTACTATTCCTTGTTCTTTTAATTTTTTGATCGCTCGGAACATCTCTTTATGGTTATTAATTACGTGAATTGGACCGTCAAACTTAATTAGGGGAAGTTCTGCGATTGCTTCCTTGGTTATTGATAGCGGAAAGGTCATAATCGTCGATCTGAGTAAATGAACTTTTTTAGTTTAATATTTGCATAGGCAAAAAAGATGCTCATAAAGGGGCTTATGATGTTGAAAAAGCAAAAGGGAAGATAGGTCAATGTGGCAACACTTAAGACGTTGGCATGATAAGCACCACAGGTATTCCAAGGAACTAATACACTAGTCACCGTACCTGAATCCTCCAAGGTCCGGCTTAAATTTTCTGGAGCTAATCCCTTTTTTTTATAGGTGTCAGCATACATTCTTCCAGGAATTACGATGGCTAAATATTGATCTGAAGCGGTAATATTGAAAAAAGCGCAAGTTCCAACGGTAGAGGCGACTAAAGATCCAATTGAGCTGACCAAGGTTAAAAGTGCCTCTGCTATTTTCTTGAGGAAGCCAGCCCTTTCCATCACGCCACCAAAAACCATAGCGGAGAGAATGAGCCATATAGTTCCCAGCATACCAGACATACCTTTTGAATGCAAAAGGTCGCTTACCATTTCGTTACTCGTCTCAATAGACATACTACCATACAGCGCTTTCATAATTCCTATATACATTGCGCGAGCATTTGTGCCACCACCTATTTCTGCCACCATAGTAGGTTGAAAGATTAAGGCGAAAATACCCCCTATTAATGCTCCAGATAGTAATGAAGGCAATGCATGTACTTTTTTTATAATTAAAAAAATAACTATCATCGGAACCAAAAATAGCCATCCATTGATTTCAAATTTTTCAGTGATCGCATTTAGAATCAGGTCGGTTTGTGTGGTTTCAATTTGACCTTCAAATCTTAATCCGATTGCCAGAAAGATGATTAAGGTAATTGTTATAGAAGGTATAGTAGTGTAAGCCATATATTTTATGTGGGTAAATAAATCCGTTCCTGCCATGGCGGGAGCCAAGTTAGTTGTATCTGATAATGGAGAAATCTTATCTCCAAAATAAGCTCCCGATAATACTGCTCCTGCGATCATTCCCTCTTGTATACCCATTGCTTTGCCAATGCCTATCAAAGCGATGCCTACTGTTGCAGCAGTTGTCCAACTGCTCCCCGTTGCAATTGACACGATGATACATACGATGCAGGCTGCAAAAAGGAATACATTAGGATTTAATATTTGAAGACCATAATAGATCATTGCCGGTACGACGCCACTGAGCAACCAGGTTCCTGTCAGTGCACCAATCATCAATAATATTAGCATTGAGCTCATTGCTGAGCTGATGCTTTTAATAATACCAGTTCGTAAATCAGGCCATTTATAACCATTCTGACAAGCTACAGTAGCGGCAACTGCTGCAGAAAGAATTAGTATAATTTGGTTAGATCCGTCTAAAGCATTATCTCCAAATATGAAGACATTAATAGAGATAAAAATAATTAAAAATACTACAGGTATAAAAGCTTGAATGAGGGTCGGATCCCTAGATTGATGCATATGTCAAATTAGATTTGCCGCAAATTAATGAAAATCCTTAAATAATACTCTAAATGAATCAATACCGTATAGTAATGTTTGAATTG
Organism: uncultured Marinoscillum sp.; assembly: GCA_902605755.1. Lineage (GTDB taxonomy): Bacteria > Bacteroidota > Bacteroidia > Cytophagales > Cyclobacteriaceae > UBA4465. The sequence goes on from CACLDR010000008.1 coordinate 37,538, forward strand.
CTTTCATTCGAAACTCAAGATCTTTTTTACATTACTTAAATTATTTTTGACTAATCACTTATATTACATAAACCTAGGAGTGACGTTTTGGAGATTTTTGTATTCCATGGATTTCTGTTTTATAGTTAACTCGAATAATCTTTGCCTTGATACCTAATGATTGCATGAAATTAAGCCAAAATAATTGTTGGGAAGATAGATGATCATTGGTCGATTTGATTTCATACAAATGATATGTATTATCTTTCCAAATAAATAAGTCTGGAAATCCCGTTGAATTGTCTTTTAAGTTCTTAGACATTTCGATCAGAATTTTTTTAAGTGCCTGAAAAGGGAGGTTCAAGATCAATTGGACTAAATGTTGTTTGATTTTTGAATTCCAATAGATCATGGGATTGGCTGTGCCGAATTTTTCCTTAAATCTTTTATCTAGAGATTTAATCATAGATTTTTTACTTCGAAAAGATTTTAGAATTTCCAGAATCGCATCTTTTCTTTTTTCATAAAACGATTTAGTATGGAGATCTGATGCACCTATTTGAATTGGGTTATGGTAAGCGCCTATATTTTGATCAAAAATTTGATCCCATAAAATTAGGATAAATAGACTTTTCCACAAGTAATTTTCACCATGTATACCATTAAATCCTAAATTTTTGTAAAACTGCAATGCTGCATCTTCTATCTTCTGATCTGCAACAAACGAAACCTCAATAGCGGTTGCTTCCCTTAACCTTTTTGAAGTGCTCCGTTTGATCCTAATATTCTTTTTGTTAAGGAAATCTTTAGCAAATAAGTATTCACTGGCATTCCATTGCTCTTTCATGATATTGATTGCTAGACTTTTGGCCTTTTCAACCTCGCCTAATCGATTTAAAATTCTTATTTGGCGCTCACGAGCCGGATGCTTCGTTGCTAATTGGTAATAGTGTAAGGCCAATGTATAGGCTTCTTCACGTTCCAATTGTTTTCCCATTAAAAGGAACAATGGATCTCCAATTTGATGCGTTTTTAGGCTAAGTAAGTATTTTTGCCAAGGGATCATAACTAGAGTATTATGTGTAGCTATTGCATTGTTTTCTTTCAGAGCGCCTCTTACTAAACTACTTAATTTATATAATTCAAAAGCAGCGAGTGCTTCTTTCCGACTTTCAAACCAAGGGGTAAATTGTGTTTCATCTAATGTTTCTAGCTTAATATAACCTATGTCTCTAATTACAAATTCAGTCATTTGTTTTTTGTATTTTCCAAAATAAAGCATTTTAATAAATTCTAATACTTCTTGTCGGATGACTTCTATCAAAGTAAATTGAGTTAAAATAGAGTTATGAATTTGTATTTCATTTAATTGAATAATTGCGTCTTTTTTGGTTTGTTTACTCCAATCAAGATGGGTGTAAATAGCTTTTAGCTCTGCTTTGGTAAAGACCTCAAATATTTTTTTATTTATATCGAATTCGCTTGATATAAATCCAGAAAATTTTAGTTCTTTCGTTGCTGCCTCGATAGATGATATCTCATCATACCTTAATTTGTCCAATCTAAAATAAGGTCCTCTTCGGTTACTCAAACGGATGAAAAGACATTGTGCATCCAAACTAAGTTTATTGAAATCCAGGATGAATAGCTGTTCCTCGGGCCCCATTAAGTGGGCGGAGTATTTTTCTACGAACGCTAAGACTTCAGTGAAATATTGATGATAATATTTTTGAGGAAGAATAATTGGGTTATTTTTTGATTTAGGCATAGATGTCCATCACTATTCAACCTCTACTTATTACACTTTTGTAATTTGGATACATACCGTTCGCGCAATATTGGAAATATATTTTAAAAGCTTGTTTCTATTAATTTATTTATTTTTTTGATACTCTTGACTAAATGATTCGAAGTTTAGCAAAGGATAGTAATAATGTTTTTTGACCGTGTAAATCAAAATCAATATTAGCTTTTTTACTAGTTCCATTATTTTCAACATTAATAACTTTTCCAAATCCAAATTTAGGATGCTCGACTTTCATACCTCCAGAAAGATCAGAGACATCACTTGGTTTGAAATCGCCAGAGGGTTTATGATCTGGTATTTTTTTTCCGGGAGCTTTATCTAAATTTTGCTTGATAAAATTCCGTGCATATTGTAGATTTGAATTTGGAATTGGTGACTCGCTCAAGAACTTCCTGTTGACATGAATGAGATTAGAGTCAACTTCTTGAAGGAAACGACTGGGTTCACAATTTTTTAATCTTCCAAATCGATATCTATTTAATGCATAGCTAAAATGTAGTTTTTTTTCTGCTCGAGTAATGGCGACGTAAAAAAGGCGACGCTCTTCTTCAAGATCAGCCCGACTGCCCAACATCATTTGAGAGGGGAAGAGTTCCTCTTCCAGCCCCACGACGTAGACATAGGGAAATTCTAGGCCTTTAGCCATATGTATGGTCATTAAGGTTACAGTGTCTTCGTTATTGTTATTTCGGTCTTCATCTGTTAAAAGGGCCACATCTTGAAGAAAAGAGGCGAGTGATTTATCTTCGCGCTCTTGATCGTCGACGAATTCTTTGATTGCATTAAGCAATTCTTGTACATTTTCAAACCGACTTAGTCCTTCTACAGTTTTATCATCATAGAGTTCCTTGAGTAAACCAGAATTTTTTGCAATCATAGAGGCAGCCTCGTATCCATCTTTATTTTTGACGGTATTCTTGAAATTTTTGATTAAATCTACAAATGTCTCAATTTGTTTTGTTGATCTGCCCCCAAATAGCTCTTGAGCATGTCTTAGTATATCCCAGATATCTGCTCCCTGTTCTTCGGCGGTTAAAAAAAGCTTTTCAACTGTCGTAGGGCCTATACCACGTTTGGGTAGGTTAATGATTCTTCTCAGTGCCGTTTCATCATTGGAATTGACGACAAATCGGATGTAGGCGACCAAATCCTTGATTTCTCGCCTTTGATAGAAAGAAAGGCCTCCGATAACTCGGTATTTAATATTCATTCGTCTTAATGCCTCTTCTATCGCTCTAGACTGGCTATTAGTTCGGTATAAAATTGCAAAATCTGCATTATATGCTTGATTTTTCATCTTAGTTTCAAAGATAGAGGAAGCAACCAGCTTACCTTCCTCATTGTCAGAGGCTGACTTAATGATTTCAATCAATTCACCCGATTCATTTTTAGTCCAAACATCCTTTTTTAGTTGGGCTGTGTTTTTATCGATCAATGAGTTGGCTGCCTGAACAATATTTTTTGTAGAACGATAATTTTGCTCGAGTTTGATGAGTTGGAGGTCTGGATAATCCCTTTCAAAGTTTAAGATATTTTGAATATCAGCTCCACGAAATGCATAAATACTTTGGGCATCATCACCGACCACACATATATTTTGCCTTACTGCACCCAACTTTTTGGCAATCATGTATTGTGAGATATTGGTATCTTGAAACTCATCAATCATTACATAGTGAAAACGTTGTTGGTACTTATTGAGTACATCAAGATGTTCCTGAAACAAGACATTGGTCTTAAATAACAAATCATCAAAATCCATTGCATCAGCTTTTAGACATCGCAGGGTATAAATTTGATAAATTCGACCCATTTCAGGTCGACCATTGATCTCATCATCTGCTTTATAAATGGGATTTTCATTATACTCCTTCCAGCTAATTAATCGGTTTTTGGCATTAGAAATTCTGTTGTAAACCACATTGGCTTTATAAAGTTTATCATCGAGATTAAGACTTTTTAAGATGTTTTTGATCAAGGATTTGGAATCTTCTGTATCATAGATAGTGAAGTTGTTCGTATATCCTATATGTCTTGCTTCAGTTCGTAAAATACGGGCAAAAACAGCATGAAAAGTGCCCATCCATATATTTCGAGCCTCTGGGCCAATCAACTTTTCAATACGATTTCGCATCTCTTTGGATGCTTTATTAGTAAAAGTCAAGGATAAAATATTGAAAGGGTCTACGTTGTAATGATCCATCAAGTAAGCGATTCGGGTTGTAAGTACCCTCGTTTTACCTGAGCCAGCTCCGGCGATAATCATCGTAGGGCCTTTCACATTGATCACCCCTTCATGCTGGGAAGGATTAAGGTCTTTTAAGTAGAAATATTCACCAGTCGACATAATGCAAAACTAAGCCATACAATATTTTCATCCTTATTGAGTAAAATAAAAGATCGCCATTCAAATATTCAAAAGAAGAGATCTTTTTTTATGAGATCAAGGTTAAAATTTATCTTAAGGTAATTAAGTAGATGGATAATTTACTCAATGAAATGAATAAATTTGTACGATGAGTGAGCCAAATATATTTTTTCATGTTGGATTGGGAAAAGTCGCTTCAACTTATTTGCAAAATAAGGTGTTCAACAATCTTGATGGAATTCATTATATTCCAAAAAATAAGTACCGAAGCAGTATCGGTATTATTAGAAAAAATGGGCCAAAAAAGTACTTAGTATCTTGTGAGATGGACAGACAGTTTAATGATGAAGTAGCACGATTCACATCGCACTTTTCTGATGTCAAAATAATTATTTTGTTTAGAGATCATGGGGGTTGGATTGCCTCTCAGTATCGCAGGTATGTCAAAAATGGTGGATACCGTGGCTTTGAAGAATTCGTTTCTTTAGACCCTGATCGGGAGGGAATCTGGGATAAAAAGCATTTGAATTTTTATGCAAAACTGGAAGTTATTGAAAAATATACCAAACAAAAACCTTTAGTATTGTTTCATAGTGAACTTAAAAACGATCCATGGACATTTCTAAATAAAATTTCACAATTTACAGGTACGACCTACACCGAAGAGAAGATCTCACTGGGGAAGGTACATGCTTCTTACACAGAAAAGCAATTATTGGTGCTCAGATCTTTTTGCCAAAATTATGTTGGATATATTCCTCGAGGAAGGAGCAGTAGAATATCTAATTGGCTATTATTTAGACCTTGGTGGGCATTTTTTCATTTGGTAATGTATGCGGCAGCACTTTTTCCTAAATCTTGGGTACCAGAGGGGCCGCTTGTACCTCCTGACTATGTCAGGCAAGTAAATAATTTATTTGCTGACGATTGGGACAAAATTAATCAGTATGCTCAGAAAAATAATCCCTAATATTAGGCGAATATAGGCCTATTTTTTATTATCCAAATAGCCTCAATGTCTGTGATTAGTTGTTTTAAGATATCAGGTTTGATAGACTGCTTTGGATCATCTCCAATACCTCTCTGTGGGTCTATATGACTTTCAATAATGACACCATCAGCTCCATAAGCGATAGCTGCCAGCGCTGCTGAGGGTACATACTTAGCTCTGCCTACAGAATGGCAAGGATCTACGATTACCGGTGCCCAGGTCTTTTCTTTGAGCAGTGGTGTGATTGACTCGTCAGGATAATTACGATAAGAGTCCATAGTTGGATTAGTTCCCCTTGGGCATAGCATGATATCTGGATTTCCAGCGGCCGCTATATATTCTGCTGCCGCAATAAATTCGTTGACAGGGCCCATGCCCATGGATCTTTTCAGTAATACCGCAATTTTCTTATTTTGAGTCATCTGACCGATGCTTTTAAGCAATGAATAGTTTAGAGCATTTCTCGCCCCCACTTGTAAAATATCAACTCCAGCTTCAACAGCTATTCTTAGTTGATGTTCATCCATTACTTCAGTATCAACAGGCAGGTCTGTTTGAGCTCTGGCCTCCATAAGTATTTTCACGGATGCGTCATCTCCTTGGTAAGAGTAAGGCATGGTTCGAGGCTTCCAAACACCACCTCTTATAGCTTTAGCACCTGCTTCTTTTACTGCATGAGCAGATTCAATAAACAAATTTGGATTTTTAGGGTCTATGGTACAATGTCCTGCAATGACAAAAGGGCCATTACCGACTATATGATCTCCCAAAACTATTTTGTGCTGAGCTAATTCAGAACTGCTATCCATCAATTTAAAGGGGGAATCTACAGCATCAAAACGATCTATAAAATCAAGTCCGAGTATTCTATTTATCATTATGGTTTTTCTTTCTTCACCTAAAACAGCGTAAACACTTCTATGATGACCTACAATTACTTGTAGTTTACAATCATATTCCTCTACAATTGAAGTAACGATTGATAGTTGTTCATTGGTTAATTTAGGTTCCTTCGGAATAATCATGTTATATTTATATAAATATGCAAACCTAATATGATCTATTGATTTAGGCTCTTTTTTTAATTTTTTTATTCAGGTTTAGTGTGATTTTTTAAGTTTTTTTTTTTTTAAGGTTAATATAGCTAACAATCAATAAATTAATTTATCGAGCATTAGATAATCATATTGAAATTAAATTTGAATCATGGAAATGGAAGTAGTTTTAGGATTTAAATCAGAGGAGGAGTTCTATACATTAAATAGCACTCAAAATCGCCTAGATATTGACATGTATGGGCCAGAAAAAAAACAAGCTCAATCTCCTATGGAATTATTATTGTCGGGGATCATCGCTTGTGCTGCTGTAGACATCGTCTCGATGATTAAAAAAAGGCGTAAAAAATTAAATGATATTTCGGGAAAAGCTCGTGGCCAACGAAGAGCAATTGCTCCGAGATCTTTCACTGAGATAAAAATTCATTATGAAATTAACTCGCCTGATCTCACAGATCGTGAGGCTGAAAAGATTATATCATTGGCCGTAAACAAATATTGCTCCGTTGCCTCATCCTTAAGCAATGATATTAAGCTATCATATGGATTTGAGATTAATCGATAGATTTTATCTTAAGGTTCCATAGCTTGTTTTAAATCCTCAATCAAATCCTCAATATCCTCAATGCCCACACTTAATCTGATGAGTGAGTCTGTCAGACCGGATTTCAACCTTTCCTTTTTTGGAATAGAGGCGTGAGTCATGCTTGCAGGATGCCCAATTAAAGACTCCACACCACCTAGAGATTCGGCAAGGCTAAATAATTTGACCTTTTTCATCAACTTAAAAGCAAAATCAATGTGGTTATTCTTTAGAGTAAATGAGATCATCCCTCCAAATCGGCGCATCTGCTTCTTGGCAACTTGATGATTGGGATGTCCTGTAAATCCAGGCCAAAATACTTGGTTGACATAGTGATTATTTTTCAGAAAAAGGGCTATTTTTTTTCCATTTTCGCAATGTCTATCCATTCTAAGGTGTAAAGTTTTTATTCCTCTCAAGACTAAAAAGCAATCATTAGGGCCTGGAGTGGCACCAGCAGAATTTTGAATGTATCCAATTTTATCATCCAAGGCTTTGTCATTGGTGATGACCGCACCCATTACTACGTCGGAATGGCCAGAGATATATTTAGTTACAGAGTGGACAACAATGTTTGCACCCAAGTCAATTGGATTTTGTAAATAGGGTGTGGCAAAAGTATTATCAACGCAAACCCAGCTACGATAGGTTTTGGCGATACTTACCAAAGCGCGGATGTCTACAATTCGCATCATGGGATTTGTTGGAGATTCAATCCAAATCATTTTAGTATTTTTATTAAAGGCTTGCTTTACAGCTTCCAAGTCTTGAAGATCAACAAATTTAAAAATGATACCATAGTTTTGATAGATTGCGGTGAAAAGTCGATAAGTACCACCATAAAGGTCATGAGTACAGATGACTTCATCTCCTGGGGCTAACAATTTAATTACGGCATCTGTGGCACCCATTCCTGATGAAAAACAACGTCCAAAATTTGCATTTTCTAAGGCTGCTAAATTTTCTTCTAAAACTGCTCTTGTGGGATTTTGAGTACGCGCATATTCGAATCCTTTGTGTTTTCCTGGCTCCTCTTGTACGTACGTAGAGGTCTGAAAAATGGGCGTCATAATAGCACCTGTTGTGGGATCGGGTGCAATGCCCGCATGCAATACTTTAGTTCCGAATTTCATTCTTTTTATTTTAAATCATTGCAATGATAATACAAGTGTTATTTAATCAATTATTTATCGACATTTTAGATAACAAATTATCAATATTTGATTCAATAAAGATTAAATCTCTGCTTTTAATAGTTGAAAATCCTTGAGAGACCATCTGATCTAAGAAGGAGACGAGCGTATCGAAATAGCCAGCAATATTTAAAATTCCACAAGGTTTTTGATGATAACCTAATTGTGACAAAGTAATTATTTCAGTTATTTCTTCGAGTGTTCCAATACCTCCGGGCAGGGCGATAAATGCATCTGATAGATCAGCCATTAAGGCTTTCCTTTCATGCATAGTTTTTACGATATGTAGGTTCGTTAAGCCGTTATGTCCAACATTCCATGCATGTAGCTTCTCGGTTATAATGCCCGTCACTTGACCTTTCAATGAAAGTACTTCATTCGCAAGAATTCCCATTAGGCCTGTGGATCCGCCTCCATATATAAGACCATATTTATTGGCTACCAGTTTACGTCCAACTTCTTTTGTAGAAGTGTGATAAATTGGATCAATGCCTATGGATGAACCACAAAAAATGGCGATTTGATTATTCATTGACAAGTCGGTAGAGTAGTATGGCTGTACGCTGAGTAAGTACTTCGAAGGTTTTTAAGTTGATGCTTTCTTCGGAAGTGTGTGCCGAATTGCCCATAGCGCCTAATCCATCGATGCAAGCTACATATTGTGCAACAAAAGAGACATCTGCGGCTCCACGCTTTGAAGGATCCCAGGCCTCTACGGGTCCATGACCCATTGACACACTCACATCACTAAATTTTTTTAATAGATCATTGTTTTTTTGAGTGGGGGGCATGGCAGGATAGCTGTCAAAGAATGTTATTTCAGCTGAAGTTTCTGGAAGGTTATTAGAGACAATTTCACGCATTTTTTCACGTGTTCGTTCTTTTTGTTCATCTGAAATAAATCTAAGGTCTCCGTCAATGATCACTGATTGTGCCACCACGTTAGTTTTTCCAAAGGCGTTTCCAGTATTGCTTGGCTCATCATAACTAATTTCAGTTCCTCCAAGAATGATTCCAGGGTTGAATGTAAGATAAGTTTCTCCTTTCAAGGTTTCATAGAAATCATTTAATATTCTTCCGGATTCAAAAATAGCACCAGCACCAACACCATTTAAAAATATCCCAGCTGAGTGCCTTCTTTTCCCTTTGATTTCAACTTTCCAACCCGAAGAACCTCTGCGCGCAAGGGTAACATTATTAAATCCTGTTGAAGTTTCAAAACCCAGGGCAATGTCACTGCGCTTACCTGCCGCGATCAGATCTTTTCGGCTTAATGAAATGGGCTTCCCCGTCAATTCTTCATCTCCAGTGAGGGCTACAATAATTTGTGCATTTACCAATTCCCCTGCTTCATGAAGCGCTTTCAACGCAAAAAGTAGGATGACATTGCCTCCTTTCATATCGTTAGACCCCGGACCTTTTACTACACCATTAGGGAGGTATTCCATTTTTTGAAAAGGGCTATTTTTAGGAAATACGGTATCCAAATGACCAATTAGCAAGACTCTTTTTCCTTTGCTTCCATAATTTTCAGCAAACAAATGGCCTGAGCGATTTAGATCGGACAAATCAATCCACCTGGTATCCATCCCTAATTGGTCAAATTGATCCTTAAAAAGCATACCGACCTCTTTGACTCCCGCAAAATTCATGGTGCCACTATTGATATTTACAGCTTTTTCGAGCATTTTTATGGCTGCGTCATTATTTTTTTTAACGAGCGAAATTATTTCTACTTCCTTTTTTGATAGGATTTGTCCGGAATTTTCTAAAAACTGAACGAGAAGAAAGCAAATGATAATAATTCGAAGCATACGTATTAAGTTTTAGTTGAGTATCAGTTGTTTGGTAAAAGTGTTCTGGGGATGGTCATTAGTTTTGTTTGTCTGCCATCAATATAACGTACAATGTTACCATCAAAGTAGGCATCCTCTTCTAGCATAATTCTAATTTCTTTATTCCATTCTTTTATGAAAGTGGTATTATTGAGCTCTATTGAATATGCGGTGTGGGGGTAAAGTGGATAATCGCCCGTAACAGGTACTCCACTCTGCTGATCCCACATACCAATGGTAGGACCTGCACCGTGTCCATGATAGCCAATTGGATGTGTGTATATGGTAGGTTTTAATCCGATATCTCTAGCCTCAGTTAAGGATTTCTGTAAAATTTCATTTCCAGTTTTTCCAGTTTTAAAGTTTTTTAAAAAAATGTCTTGGACTCGATTTCCTTGAGAAAAAGCATTGATCAAGAATTTGGGAGGATTTTTTTCCCCTGGTTTAAGTACATAGGCATGTTGCTGGGTATCTGTATTGAGTCTTAAATACGTGATTCCAAAATCTACATGAAGTAAATCACCTGGTAAAATAACTTCATCTTCAGGTCGAACCGAAAAAGATCTTAGGTGCTCGTTAGAGGCTTCATCTTTTCTTTGAATGGAGACAGAGGGGTGAAACCATGCGGTATAACCAGCAGATCTTATTTTATCTCGGTACCACCAAACTACATCATCAGTGGTGGTAATGCCTGGTTGAATTACTTTATCCGAAAATCCCTCCGCAATAATTTGATGAGCCATTCGCACTATGCCTGGATATACAATCATTTCACTCTCCGTCCTGGTTTCAAGCCACCCAATGCCTAATGACTCGGCACTGGTCAATCTTTTTACGTACTTATCTTCCAAGCTCGAGGTCAGTATATCATAGTGGGTGGCACTCAAACCATCGACATGACCAAAAGCGACTGACTTATTTATACCAATTTTTTTTGGATTCTTTTCTTTGATTAAGTTAGCTAGTGCTTTCCACTGGTTAGGCTCAGTTTCTTTATCCCAAACTTTAGTAAAGAGGGTTCCAACGGCGTACCTGGACATCGCCATAGTTTCCAATGGCTTTTTATCGCCAGGATTATAGATAACCAAAATCGTTGTTCGTCTGGCAGATTGCCATGTGGATGGGAGCATGGTTTTTAAAATAGGGTCCTCATTGTACTCTCGGGCGATGATCAGCCACATATCGATGCCTGATTTTTCCATTAAATTCGGTAGTACTGTGGCCAAGCGTTCTTTGAGCCACCTATCTGTAATTACTGAACGTTCTTTCATATCCAGTGTTTTGGGCATATAATTATTTTGTGCGAAGGATGCGAAAAAGATCACCACATTGAGACTAAAAATAAATGCTTTCATAAATAAAGTTAAGTTTAACTTGGATGAAATTACTCGTTTCATTTCAATTAAAATTTTACATATAGATAATAGAACTAGGGCTAAGATAAGGGACGAAGATGATTTTTGTGATTTTTGAAAATCTTTTTATACTCTAATGTATTTAATTTTTTACCCTTAAAATAGTATCTTTTTTGAAATTTACTTTTTTAAAAAATTGAAAATTGTTGTTATAACCAATTCATTAAATTCATTTCGGTAATCTTTGCGATGAACTCCATGGTTATATTATTATAACATAATTGTGAATTAAGAAAATTTTCCTAAATAATTTGATAAAAACAAATATCTTATTCGAAGAAGTCAAATCAAGAATGCTTTGTTAGATAGATTATTTAGCTATTTTTACGATTTTAGAGAGTTTGTAAATATGAAATATTATAATAATATTGTGGATACCATTGGCAATACGCCTTTAGTGAAGTTGAATCACGTGACTGAGGATGTGAAAGGTACTATCCTCGTGAAAGTTGAGTATTTTAATCCAGGGAATTCAATAAAGGACCGAATTGCCGTTAAAATGATTGAAAATGCTGAGCAAGAGGGAATTTTAAAGCCCGGAGGTACTATTATTGAAGGGACTTCGGGCAATACGGGGATGGGTTTGGCCCTTGTAGCTCAATCAAAAGGATATAAATGTATTTTTACTTTAGCAGACAAACAATCACAAGAAAAAATAGATATTTTGAGAGCCGTGGGTGCAGAGGTAATTGTTTGTCCTACTAATGTTGAGCCGTCAGATCCCCGTTCGTATTATTCGGTTGCAAAAAAATTAAATAAAGAAATTACCAATTCTTTCTATCCCAATCAATATGACAATCCTGGAAATTGGACTGCTCATTATCAAACTACTGGTCCAGAGATATGGTTAGATACTAACGGTAAGGTTACCGTATATGCTGCAGGTATGGGTACTGGTGGTACTATCAGTGGTACTTCAAAATATTTGAAAGAACAAAATCCATCTATTACCACCTTAGGTATTGATTCATATGGCTCGGTATTTAAAAAATTTAAGGAAACAGGTATATTCGATGAAAGTGAAGTTTATCCATATTTAACTGAGGGTATAGGAGAAGACATCTTACCTGATAATGTCGATTTTAGTACGGTGGATCATATTGTTAAGGTAACCGATAAAGATGCAGCAATTATGACTAGAAGATTGGCCCGAGAGGAAGGTTTGTTCGTAGGTTGGTCTTGTGGCTCTACAGTTTTTGGAGCTTTAGAATGGGCGAAAACTAATCTCAGAGAAAGTGATGTTATGGTAGTCATCTTACCTGATCATGGTACCCGCTATTTAGGTAAAATATACAATGACAATTGGATGAAAGATCATGGATTCATTGAGTCCAGAAAATTTGCTTCTGCCAAAGATATAATCAAGAATAGGGATTATTCAGTAGAGCTTTCGACGATTGATAAAAATACTAACGTAGGAGAAGCCATTGTGTTGATGAATGAGAAGGGGATAGATCAAATACCTGTGACTGAAAATGGTAGCTTTGTAGGTAGTTTGATTGACTCAAAAGTCCTGAAGAAATTGATTGAAAATCCAGATATCAAGAATCAAACCGTAGCTGAGGTAATGGATCCCTCTTTTCAATTTGTGTCTATGAATAACACTTTAGATGTCTTATCGTCATTGATCTCAAAAGAAAATAAGGCACTAC